>DATEGN010000390.1:0-19888 GCA_035280125.1 Gemmatimonadaceae bacterium
CTCAGTTGGTAGAGCACAACCTTGCCAAGGTTGGGGTCGCGGGTTCGAGTCCCGTTTCCCGCTCTGGGAGGCGACAAGAAGAGGGAGCGGCGGGCCGCCGCTCCCTCTTTAGCATTCAGTAAAGTCGCCGGGGTGGCGAAATCGGCAGACGCGTGGGACTTAAAATCCCATGGGAGCAATCCCTTACGGGTTCGAGCCCCGTCCCCGGCATTCTTCCTCGGCTCGCCCTACGGCCAGCGGATCCAGTGCGGGTTGCTGTTCGTCGAAAGCGTGCTGCCGCTGTGCAGGGTCGTTACGCGTCCGGTCGCGATGTCGAGGACGACCACGTGCATTGGCGATGGCGCAAAAAATCGCCCAAATCATCGTTTGACATGACGATTTGTGAATGGTCGGGAGAGAGCGCGGCGTCGCTCGGCGCGGTCGACGGCCATGAGCCGTGGAAGATCAAATGGCGTGCGCAATCGCATTCGCGCGAGCTTGCCTGCTGCTGAGTACCAACGCCTCTCACGCACCTGAAGGACGCTGAGCTCAGCTTCAAGGAGACGCTCTACGAGCAGGGCGAGCCAGTCGACTCACTCCACTTCGTCGAGCAAGGCGTCGTGTCACTCGTGGTTGTCCTTGCGGACAACGAGCTCATCGAAGCGGGAACGATCGGCAACGAGGGATTGATCGGGATCTCGGGACTGTTGAGAGCCGACGCCGCTCCAGTACGAGCGATTTGTCAGATCGCCGGTGACGCCAAGCGACTCGATATCGCGGTGGCTCGCGACCAGCCGCCGACGAGCGTCTTCGCTCGCCTGCTGCTGCGCTACGCGCGCTGAAACGACGGGTCGACGGCGTTGTCCGACTTGCCTAAGTAGTGTCCGGGCGCCAAACTAGTGCGCCGCCTCCCTCCGCCTCATCCCCGCCCGCCGTCCATGCAGAACAGCCCCAGAGTCATTGCGCTGCGAGACACCCTCGCGCGCGCCAACACGACTTTGAACACCGCTCTGCTCAGCGCCACGGACAAAGAGCTTCGCGACGAGGTCTGCAACCTAGTCGACGAGCTGAAAGCCGCGGGTTGGGCACCGGAGCGCGCGATCATCGCGATCAAGGAGATCGCTCAGGAGGCGGGACTGACGCAATCGCAGGGCGTCTTGGTGCGCGACCGCGATCTCAGTCCACGCGATGCGTTGCTCGCGAAAGTCGTCCGCTGGACGATCGAGTGCTACTACGATACCACCCGAGTTGCCTGACTGGGTAACCGTCACGGCTGCGCCGGCAACACCTCCGCGCGAGGCTGTAAGTCGCCGTCGACACGCACGAACAAGAGCTTCCGCCCCCACGAGTGCAGCGCACGCTCGCTCGGGCTGGCACCCTCGGTGAAAGTCACACGGATTGCGAGATTGCTGTCGGTTTGGATCTCGACCCGCTTCACCGCCGCGCTCACGCGTACGTCAGATGGTGTCCGGACCCTCAGCGAAGCAGAGTCGAGACTGGCGCTGTCGGCGACGATGTGAAGGCCAACCGGAACGGACCATACATGGACTGTGACCACTCCGTTGCCGGTGAAGCTTTCCAGGTGCATCGTCACTGGATGAGCTTCGCGAGGCCGTGGAACCGCATGCCCAGCCAGCGACGTCGAGCCGAGCAGCAACACGCACGGGATCAGCGTTAGAGGTGAGGAGAATCTCATCTTCAGGTGTCTCCTGAGCGTGAAATGCTCGCGCGAAAGAGCTCTAATTGTAGTCCTACTCGGGCTTCCTTGCGAGACGCCAACACTCGCATGACGACTGGCGCATTCCAGCGCGACCTTCGGTACGCATTGCGGTCCGTGTCCTTACTGCTTCTGGTTGTCAGTCTCGTCGCGGCGTACGTGCCGGCGCGGCGCGTCATCCGCATCGATCCCGCTCGAGCGCTTCGATCCGACCTGTGAATCTCACCATCCGGCCGCTGACGCCCGATCTCTGGCCCGCGCTCGAGGATCTTTTCGGCCCCCGCGGCGCGTGCAATGGCTGTTGGTGCATGTACTGCCGGATTGGGAGCGAGTACAAGCGGCGACCGCGTACCGCGAACAAGGCGGCGCTTCGCCAGATCGTTAGGCAGGGCCCGCCCCCGGGGCTGCTCGCGTTCGACGGCGACCTCGCTGTCGGGTGGTGCCAACTCACCCCACGAGACGCCGTCCCGTGGCTCGACCGCACCTGGCGCCTCGCGCGCGTCGACGACGAGCCGGTCTGGTCGCTCTCCTGCTTTTACGTTCGAAAGGGCTACCGACGGCGTGGCATTAATGCGGCGCTCATCATCGAAGCTCTGCGCGTCGCCAAGCGCGCCAAGGCGCCTGCGTTGGAAGCGTACCCCTTCGATGCGGCGGTCTCACCGAGCTCGACGAGCACCGGCTTTGCGTCCACATTCGCACGCCTGGGCTTCAAGACCGTCGCTCGGCGCATCCCGGCGCGACCAATCATGCGCCACGACCTGAAAGGAATCTCGTAGTGGCCCCGGATCATCGCGAATACACGGCCACTCTCCAGGCGATCGTCTCGTGGGCGAATCGAAGCGTTAGGCCCTGCTGCCGGATTGCGGCGTCGATGGCTTGCACGGGATGTATGTAGCTTCTAAACGCATTCCCCGTGACGCGTCGAAAAAAATTCTCAGTGGCAACAAAAGCCTTGCCGAACCAGCGCTCCCGCGGGAACACCGCGCCGTAAAGACGTCGCGCCCGAGACGCGGAGGCGGCAACGAGCTGCTCCATGTTCGGATAGCAGCAGATCACACGATCCAGCGTCACGACATCCGCCTCGCGGACGTCCGGAGCAAGCGCGACGAAATCTCCCTGAAGAAAGGCGACGCGATCCGCATGGCCTTGACGGGTCGCCTCCTCTCGCGCGGCACGAATGTTCGACGACGTGGCGTCGACATGGAGAGCCGAGGCAGCGCCGGCGGCGAGCAGCTCGTGTTGCACGACACCGATGCCGGCGCCGATGTCGAGCACCGACAAGCCGGCCACTTTTTCGGCCTTGAGAGCGTCGAGGAGCACACGCGTCGTCTTGTCGGGACCGTTCCTGTGATACCGTCGGAGGTCCCGCACCGTGCGTCGGTCACTGAAGACCGACTCATACGACTCGCATTGGCAGCAGGTCACGTTGCATCCGCGAAAGAGAATCGGAAGTCTCCGACGGCTCAATTTAGCCGCTCGCGGCTGCTCTTACACCGGCTCCAATGTTACGCAAGGATCGCCGAGCAGCCTTGCCGCAATCTCGCGCGGCCGCGCGCGGAACGGTGCACCCTCTTCCAGCTCGACGTTGCGGAAGCGATCGAAGCGAAAGGTCCGCGGCTCTCCGCGCAAATGATCGAAGCCGAGCAGATACCACGCCGGCCAGGTAATCAACAGCGCGTGTGGCTCGAGGCGACGCGTGGACGATTCGCCGTTCTCCTTTACATAATCGGCGCGCACCGTCGTCTCGCGAACGAATGCAACTTGAAGCCGGCGCATCGCGGTGACGGCGGGACTCGTGTAGGAGCCCCTGACGTGAACTGACGCGGGTCGGCCAACGAAGATGCGCTCGCGCAGTGGAGCGATCTTCTTGCGCTCATTGGAAGGAAAAGCATCGACGATTTTCTTGCGCGCGCGAGCAACATCGCCGGAGAACATCGGAAAGGACAGCTTCTCGCTGATCGCGAGACTGAGGAGCGTACACAGCGCCTCTTCGCTCGAGAGCAGCACTCTCCCCAAGCCCCAACTCGCATGCAGGCGCAGTCCACCGCCGCGGCCGCGATCGGCCTCGATGGGGTAGCCGCGGTCTCGCAGATGGTCGAGATCGCGAAACACGCTGCGGGCGCTGACACCGAGCTCTCGCGCGAGCTGTACCACGGTGATTCCTGGCCGGTCACGCAGGATGCGCGTGAGCAGGTCCAGCCGATCGACGCGTTGTATCGTGGCCATACCCCGAAGATCGCAACAAAGGTGACACAATATGTCACCATTCGTGATAACGTGTCACTCCCAACAGGAGAGTGAGCCATGTCAGACGCCATGAGCATCCGGAGCTTTCACGTCATCATCGATGCGCCACCCGAGGCGGTATTCGACTTCCTGCGGGACTTGCGGAATCTTCCGTTGTGGGCGGTTCACTTCTGCAAAGGCATTCGTCTCATCCCGGATGGCGCGATCGTCCAGTCGCCCTCGGGCGAGGTATACTTTGGCATGACCGGAGAACGGGATTTGGGCGTTCTCGATTGGTGGTGCGGACCGACCATGGAGACCGCGGAGCGGTGGCCGACGCGGGTCGTTGCCCTGCCCGACGGGCGATCCGTGTATCAGTTCACGGCGATCTTTCCGGGGCCAGTAGCGCCTAACGTTGACCAGCTCTTTGCCGAGGAGCTGGCCGCGCTCAAAAGGCTCGTGGAGGAGCAAACCGCACTGGCGTGGGAGCTTGCCGGCTGAGCCGGAGGGTCCATGACGTTCAACCCCGCAGCGCTGCAATTCCTTCGAGGGCTTGCCGCGCATAACGACAAGCAGTGGTTCGAGGGACACCGGAGCGATTACGAGCTCCAGGTCCGCGACCCGATGCGCGCGCTCGTCGAGGACATGTTGGCTCGCTTTCGTTCGTTCGCGCCGGAGATCGGTGGTGATCCGGCGCGAACGATGTTCCGGATCAATCGCGACGTCCGATTCTCGAAGGACAAGTCGCCGTACAAGACCCACGCCGCCTGCTGGTTCCATCATCGTGGTGCCAGCAGACGCGTCGGCAGCGATGGCGACGAGGGGAGTGCCGGCTTCTACTTCCATCTCGAGCCCGGCGGCCGCTCGATGCTCGGCGCCGGGATCTGGATGCCGCCGCGCGCGCAGCTGAATCGCATCCGCGACGCAATCGCGGAGAAGCCGGCCGTGTTCGACCGCGTGGCGCGAGCAATTCCGAAACGCTTCGGTGGACTCCAGGAATATTCGATGCTGAAGCGAATGCCGCGCGGATACGCCGAAGAACATCCCGCGGCGAAATGGTTGCGATATCAGTCGTTCACGAGCGGCCGCACGTTAGCGGATGCTGATGTAACCACCAAACGATTGCCCGCGCTGCTCGCGCGCGAGTACAAGGCGCTGTTGCCGCTCGTAAGGTGGGTAAACGGCGCCCTGGGACTCTCATCGTAGGGGCTGCTGCGTCGACGGGATTTCGAACGTCCCGTCGACGACCGAGACAAAGGTCCGTTCTTCCCGGAGAATCAGGCGCTTGGATTGCGCCATGAGAAAGTTGTCACGAGCCGCCGCATCCTCCCTGAGACGTGTGCGATACTGCTCGTAGGCGGCGAGACTCGGGAAGGCGATCAGGCCCCACGCGACGTCATTCGTGCCCTCGTGCGGGAGGAAATACCCAATCAGGTGTCCGCCGCAGCGTGGAATGATTCGGCCCCAGTTCTCCGCGTAGGTACGAAACGCATCGAGCTGGAATGGGTCGATCTGATATCGGATGAAGCACGCGATGCTCATCGAAGGAATCCTCGCGGGAGGTCTGACGTCCGACCCGAGCGCGCACAGCACCGGCAGCGCCCCGAGCAGCTTGAGCGCGTCACGGCGATCGATCGTGTCGAGAGAGGAAGCGGATACAGGCACAGCGTCAGAATATGACTTGCGCTGCCGCCACGCTTCGATAATCATCAAAGTATGACTGCATCTCTGTCACTCGAATCAGCGGTCGCCAGTGTTGCGGGAGCGATCGGCGAGCCCACGCGGGCGCGCATGCTCTACGCGCTCATGGATGGCCATGCCCGAACCAGCACCGAGCTCGCAATCATCGCGCAGGTGAGCCCATCCACGGCCAGCATTCACCTCGCTCGCCTCGAGAAGCAGCGCCTCGTGCGTGTCTTCGCACAGGGAAAGCATCGATACTACAGCCTCACGAGCAACGACGTCGCTCAGGTTCTCGAGGGCTTGACCAACCTCGCGGGTGCGGCAGATGCGACCTTCATCCCCACGACGCCGACGCGTCTGCGGGTCGCGCGCAGCTGCTACGATCATCTCGCCGGTGAGCTCGGCGTTGCCCTTCACGACCGATTCATGAATCTCGGATGGATCGTGGAGCCTAACGCGACAGACACGAGTGAATACACGCTCACGCCGGCAGGTCAAAAAGCACTCGCCGCGCTCGGCGTCGATATCGACGATGCGCAGACCTCGCGACGCAAGTTTGCATTTGGCTGCCTGGATTGGAGCGAACGGCGCCCACACATTGGTGGCTCGCTCGGCGCCGCCCTTCTGAGCCTCATGCTGCGGAAGCGGTGGCTGACGCGGGAGCGCGATAACAGAGCGCTCGTGCTCACGAAACTCGGGGAGCGCGAGCTACGCGGACGCCTCTCTATTCGCGGCGCGACCGCGTCGGGGTCCAGCCGTCCCTAACGCGGCACGAGCGCTGCCAGCTTCGCGAACAGCTCCTCGGCGAGCGCCGCGAGACGCTCTCCGTTCGCCGCGCTGCGATCGATGTGGTCGACGATGATACCGAGCACCGCGATGTCGCGCCGCGTCAGCTTCCGGCGATCATCCTCGGGGAGCGCATCGTTCGCGAGCGCGATCACGGCATGCAATTCGTCGGAGCCACTGACGCTCACGACTTCGTTGTCTGGATCGCGGACGACGAGGTGCGTCTCGTCGTTCAGCACATTGATGCTGACCGGCCCCGAGCGGCGTTCGTTCCATTCCGTCGATGTGAGCGCGGGACGGATCTCGTCAGCCATACGCGACTGAATTGGATCGCTGTGTTTTCACGCCGGTGAGATCTGGGTTGATCGCGCGATTATGCCGAGACTGGTGCCGCCGACCGAAGCGACTCGCGCAGAGTTCCTTCGTCGCAATTCGGCCAGCAGGTCGGCACGCGCTCCGTGTAACACTGCTCCACCGGCGACAAGAACGCAGGCCGCGCGAAGCGCAATGCAATCGTCGAGCCGGCTTTTGGACAGAGCACCGGCTCAACGGTCCAGGACCGTCCGAGATCATCCGTCATCACGATTGCAAATGCCATGGCGTTGGCCAAAAAAAGCGCTGAATCTGGGCGTGAACCTAATAGGCAAGGCTGACGCCACAATGACAAAGGGGATTTGTCCGATCAAACGCGACGCGTGCTGCGCGTGCGTCCTGTTGCGGCTGGCGAGCACGAAGCTTCGGCTCAGCCCAAGCTGGCGAAGAGCTCCTCGTGCCCACGAAGGATTCGCGCCGACTCGTTAGGATTCGGCTCGAGGCTCCACTCGCCGCGCTCGTGAGTGCCGCCGAGGATGATCCCGTCCTGACGCGGCATCATGTAGAGATCGCCGGGACCGATGGTGATATAGTCGATCTCGGGCTGCGGGACGAGCACTGTAAGCTGCCCCTTGATCGGGAGCACGTCCGGATCATTGAACAACTTGCCCGCCGCGAGTCCGGTGCAGTTCACGATCACCGGCTCATTCAGCGCCACGATCGATCGAGCGTCCGCGAATTCGCGAAGCACGACGCGACCGCCGGCGATGCGAAAATCCTGCAATACGGCTGCGAGATAGATCGACGGCTCGATGTGCATCGTGAGGAATCGCGACGTTCGAAACCCCGGGAAGGGCGTTTCGTCGGGAGCCAGAACGGTGCGGGGGAGGAGATCGCGCAGGTGCGTCGCCTCCCATCCTCCGCCACCCGGCGGCGGCGCCGAGGCCGACGTGAGCGAAAAGTTCTCGCGCCAGGTGATGCCGTACTTCGAACCGACCAGATTCTGGTAGTATCGATAGGCAAATCGAGACGCGCGGACGAAATTGGCCTCGAACTCGGGCGTCGCGAGCTCGGAATCGACGACGGTTACAGGCGACCACTGCGCGCCAGCGATGTTGGACGTCGTGTTCGGTGGCAGGTCGCGCGCGTAGATCGTCACGGCGAAGCCACGATCCTGAAGCAAGCGCGCGGTCGCGAGTCCGACCGCACCGCTGCCGATGACCGCGGCCTGCCGTTGCGCCGACGCCATCGCGAGCTCCGCGGCCATATCGGCAGTGCCCCACGACAGCGAGACACCGCCTCCGCCGTGCCCGTAGTTATGGATCAGAATCTTCTCTTCGAGCGAATCGGCGCGCACCAGAAAGCCGGTGCGTCGAAACGGCCGAAGGCCGACGACTTGTCGGATGACTCGGTCCTCGGCGACGCGTACCGGAGCCACGCGACGGCGAGCTCGCCGACCCAACTCATTCGCACCACGCAGCGGCGTGCACGCGCCGAGCGCCTGCGCGCCGCAGGCGAGGGCCATCCACTTGAGCGCTGTGCGCCGCGACAGCGCTCGCGGGAGCCGTTCCTCGGCCGATGACGTCGTTACGAGTCCGCTACTGGATGGTGAATCCATACCTCACGTTGACTGCCTGAATCGCCGCTGCCGCGAGAAGACTCTGTCCGGCAGTGCTCGGGTGCACGCCGTCGAGACTGATGTACGTCCCGAACGGATTGTCGGAGAAAAGTACGTTAGCGAGATTGAAACTTGGCTTCGCCAATGCGTACACCGCGTCGAGACTGAAGTACGCATAGCCGTTTTCAGAGGCCTTCGCCTGGATGTGCGCGTTTATCTGCGCCATTCGTGCATTGATCGCATTAATATCGCTCGAGGTCAACACGTAGTCGGCCGCTCCCGGCACATCCGCGCAGGTCGCCGTCGTCGGCGTCTTCGAGAGAACCGTCAACAGGTAGCCGGGGATGAAGAGATAGTTCGAGCTCAAATAGCAATTGAAGCTCGTCGTGATGCCCAGCGTGAGAAGATATGGCCACTGATTGAAGAACTCCCGCGCACGTCGAATGCTCGGGAAATTCGCGGCGTTGCTGGGCAGCCCGACAAGCACCGCACGTGCGCCTGTCGACGCCACCGCGGCGATGACCTGATCGTAGTCTCGCTCCCAGTCGGCGTACGGCGTCATCGCCGAGATCAGGCCTGTGCTTGCGGGAAGCACGTCATTGGCTGCGAGCTCCACGGAGACGAAGGTCGGGCTCTGGGCGAGCATCGCGGTCATCTGGGTTTCGCCCGGCAGGAGCACGCGACTGTACAGCGTTGCCACTCTCGGACTCCCTTGCGACGCAATGCTGCTATAGAGCGCATCGTGCACGTTCGCACCCGAGATTGCGACATTGTTCGCCGGCAACACGACGCCACTCTGCAATGGTGCGCAGGTGTTCATCACCAGGGTGACGAGATCCGTGCCGAATGCGCCGACGAGGGCGGCGTCACTGGCCAACGGCGGCAGCAGCGGTGGACCGCAGCCCGGATCCTGTACGAGGGGCAAAGAGAAGGACACGCCGACGTGGGCCGCAAGCTGCGCCGGCCACGCCGCTCGCTGACCGGCGGCGAAGATACCGGCGGACTGCACACCCATGCTGTTGCTCGTGCCTAACGCCACGTAGCGCTGAAAAACAGCTTGCGCGGTGGGAGGAGTGATGTCGCGTGCGGGATCACCGACGTGGAGTGGGCGATCTGGTGCGACTGAATCGGTGCAGGCGGCGACGCTCAATGCCGCGGCGAGATAGAAGAAACGCGGGAAGTGCTTCATCCTGGCGCTCCTGCTCGGCAGCACCCGGGGATCTGGCTTGCGCCACTACTTCGCGACGTCTTGTATGCCCGGGTCGTTCGCCAACATTTCTCAGGAGCGACGCGGGCGCAAGCGGCGAGAGGGGCTAGGGGCTAAGGGGGGCTAGGGGCTAGGGGCTGGTTTGCGCTTTTCGCGTCTAGCCCCCTAGCCCCTAGCCTCAAAAGCGTCCACCTAAAAAAGGATTCCGAAGCTCACCGGCACCGATTGGATCGACTTCAGATCGGTCATCCCGTGCTGCGTATACACGTTCTGAACGCGGCCCTCCACGAATGCGGAGAGGCGCCCGATGCTGATCGCCAATCCCGCTCCACCATCGAGTCCGAAATTGAACTGGGAAGTCGACGTCGACTGTCCGCTGGTCGCCGTCACCGAGTTCATGACGTTGAATCCACCGACGCCGGCAAGCAGGTATGGACGCACCGGTCCATGCAGCAGGTCGATCTGGGTTCCGGCGACGCCGCCGAGGATGTTGCTCGTGCCGGTTTGTGATGCTTGAAGAGCCTGCGCCAGGTCGAAATGCTGATAACCCAGATTCAGGCGAAGCGGAAAGCCGCCGAGGTTGAAGAGCAGGAATCCTTGGCCCTGAACGCCGTTCTTCAGAGCATTGCGAGCATCCGCTGTTGGCACGACTACTCCACCCGCGAAGCCGACTCGAACCAGATGCTGCTCGGCCGCCTGCGCCCGTAGTGTTTCGGCGTGGGCCAACAGGATTGACGAGAGCGCGATCGAGAGTGCGAATGACGTCCTCATGGTACCATCCTCGGTTGAGAGTGCGAGCGGATGGTACGACCAGAGGATCAGCGCGAACTCACGCGCAAATCATCTCCGGTGATTTTGACTTGCAACGATGACACTGGGCGGCGGAGGCGGAGGGAGTGACAGATCCAGAGCCTAAATCACGCTTGAGGCTACAAGCTCATTCCTGTCCGCTCGCCGCCGACCCTCTCGTGTCCAGTTTCCGCCGTTCAGGCAGTCAGCCTCAAGAATGCCGCTCCACGTCCGATATTATGGGAGCGAGGGCAACGCTCACGTCCTCCCGTGACTTGGAGCACGCACATGGACTCTGGAAATACGGCGGTTGCCTCGCTGGACTTCGCCGAAGCACGCCGCGTCATGTCGGAGTGCTGGATCTATACGGATCAACGCGGACTGCGACCGATGACCCTGCATGGCAATGGGTCCAGCCTGGCCATCGATGGGCAGCGTCTCGAGCGCTGGTGCATCCTGAACGACGAAGTGCCTCGCTCGATCATTGCTTACCTGTACAGCGCCGAAAAGCCTTCCACCGAAATCCGCGAAAGGGTGGTCGATCTCGCGCGCGAGCGATTCACCGTCGACCGATAAATGAGATCTTCTGGGACCATTCGCGAGTCGCCGATGTGCTACTGCCGTCAGCGCCTCGGCGCTCAGCTACCATCCTTCTCCGTTGGCGCCGCGAGCATCTCACTCACGAGAGCGAGCCCAGACACGAGAGGGTCAGCGGCCAGTGGACAGGAATGAGCTTGTAGCGTGAAGCGGGATGAGACGTTGGTCCTTTGATCTGAGTCTCGAGTCCCGCTTCACGCGTGGCCTCCGACGTCTACGCGCTCTCCGCCAGTGCCGCCTTCGCTGGCCAGATCACGCCGTCGCACGATCGGCTGCGACATTTGTAATCGGGCGCCTTCGGATTGCGCTTCGAAAGCCGATTATCCCACATGCGGCCGCCACACTTCGGGCAGCTCGGCTCATCGAGCGCGAACGGCCCGTTTTCGGGATCGGCGAGCGTCGGGTCGACTTGCACGGCCTCGTTCGAGGAATCATCTGGCTCCTCGGTCCGTCTTCGCTCGCGCGCCTCGGCGCGTGACTGGCGACGCGCATAGACCACTGCCGGTTCCTCGAGCGGCTTTGCATAACGACCATCTCCGTCCACCTGCACCCAGTTCTGCTCGAATCCATAGAGCTCATGCGCGATTCCGAAGCGGACAGCAGCGCGTTTGAATGCATCGGTCGCCGCAGCCTTGTAATCGCGCCCTGTTCCGACGTCTTCGCGAATTACGCCGAGTATTTGAAGACGCGCCTTGAACGAACAGGTCTGCTCGCCGTTTTCGTCCGTGCCCGTGAGCGTTGGTAATAGCTCGAGCGTGAGGTCCCACTCTCCAGGAAGGACGCTGTCGAGCCTCTCGCGCACCGTGTTCGCGTCGATGTACGCGACGAAACGAGCGACGAACTTCCCGTCGCGCTGAACCGGCTTTCCATCCTGGCGCCACGAGATGACGCCCGCCGGAAGGGGCGCGGAAAGCTTCGACCAGATATCCAATTTGTCTGTTTGTGTGTCATGTCGTGCGATCATGCTCTCATCCCACCGTTAGTAGTTCGTCCGATGTGCTGCCTGTCAGCCTCTCCAATCCGTTTTGCCTGTCCAACCGCCGGGCATTCGACGCCGTGCTCGCAATACCAACCGTGTCGTCGATCCAGGAAGACGAGATGCGCTCTCGCGCGACCGTCCGCCGTTTCGTCCACACGGAAGAGCCGCTCGACCGACGTGTCCTGTCCGCACTTCTCCTGCGCGTTCAACTCCTTCACGCGAAACTCAGCCGGTAGCGTCTTCGCCGCGGCTGGCTTCGGTTTGGCGCGGCCACGAACCCGATCGCCGGAGACTCGTCCTCCACGAGACTCCGGTGTCCGCGCAGGTTGCCGCTTTTGAGATTTGGCCTTTCGCCCCGATTTATTGACTCTCGACACCGCAACTCCCATTGTTACAGATGTAGCATAGAACTTCGGGGTTCGTTCGGTATTTTATTATAGGGATCGTGTTACAAATGTCAACTCGAAAGCCAGGTTCAAAGGCTGAGCTGTTGGGAGTCCCCGAGCTGATTCCGCTCGGCAAGCACATCGAAGTCCTTCGAATCGGCCGCGGGCTCTCGAAGCAGCACCTGGCGCGGTTCGCTGGGACATCGCGACAACAGCTCTGGCGGGTAATGACTGGCAAGTCGGAGCTGACGGACGCGCTCGGGCAGCGCTTGGCGCATGCACTTCAAGTGGAGACGTCGCAGCTGTTCAACGCTCTACCAGGCCCGTCGGTTGTCTCGTCCGTTCGTTCAATTGCGGGCTTGACCCCGCCGAGCATCGGCATCTCGCTCGAGACATATCTGGCCGGCCCGGCACTGGTCGAGCGATCGCTGCGGACGCTGCCTAACGGTGAAGCAGGTCGCGAGCTCAAGAGGGCGTTGCTCACAGCGCTCGAGGATCTGTCGATACACCATCACGTGGCGCTGCCGGCGGAGTTCTTCGATCTTCGCCGCCGCGTGCTGGCCGAGGAATTGTAAGGCAGCCTCAAAACTGGCGCGGGTTGTGCACGATTCCTTCTCAGTGCTTCACAGCGAGTGCAGCGATGGAGAGTGGGGTCGATTTTCTCAGGCACCAGATCGACAATGCGGTCATGCAGCACGATGCCTTCCTGCGCGATGTCGTCGATCACGAGTCGCAGGCGCAGGATCAGCGTTTTCGTGATCTGTGCGCACGACACATTCCGCGGATGCAAGAGCACCAACGAATGCTCGAAGGCTTACAGCGCCTGATTGCCGCGAAGGTGTCGCCGCGGGAGGAGACCCCGCTGGAGAATGTTCGCGGGACGTTGAAGCGCGCCGCGGGTACCGCGCTCGGCATGGCGCGAGAGCTCGCTGACGTACCGCGGCAGAGCGACTATATGCGACTCGTCGGCGATATCGTGATGGCTCGTCAGGCGGAGGAGATGTTCAAGACCTTCCGCGAAGGTGGTCGTCAACTCGGCATTCAGCAGCTCGCCGATATCGGCGACATCGGCGAACGGCATCACGACGACTACGTGAGGGAAGCGAATCGGCTCGTGCAGCAAATGTTCGTCGAGCATGCTCGCGGGTCGGAATACGTCTTCAGCGCCGCATCGGCGCAGCCACACCAGCAGGGCAGTCCGTGAATCGCGAGGACAACCGATGCCGAAGTAACGTCGTGTAGCGCCCGTATTTCGGGCTTGCTAGCTTTGCGTCATGACTGACGTCGTGGCGCTGGCGGCGGAGCTGTTGGCAATCGATTCATCGACCGGCGCCGAGAGCGGCGCGATCGATTTCGTCGCGCGTTGGCTCATTGCGCGCGGCTGGAACGTGAATCTCCAGGAAGTCACGCGCGGGCGCGCGAACATTTGGGCGACGCGTGGCGGACGCGGTGTGACGCTTTCGACGCATCTCGATACGGTTCCGCCGTACCTGCCGCCTAAACTTCACGGCGATCGTCTCACCGGACGGGGTGCGGCCGACGCGAAAGGCATCGCCGCGGCGATGCTGAGTGCCGCGGATCGGCTGGCGCAAGCCGGAGAGGAACGAGTCGATCTCTTGTTCGTCGTTGGTGAGGAAAAAGGATCGGATGGTGCGCGTACGGCCAATCGACTTCCCGCGACGAGCCGATTTCTCGTCAACGGCGAGCCGACCGAGAGTAAGCTCGCGAGCGGCGCCAAGGGATCACAGCGCGTGACCGTTCGCATTCGCGGCAGGGCCGCACACTCCGCGTACGCGCATCTCGGTCGCTCGGCGATCGAGCCGATGCTGGAGTTGTTGCCGACGGTTCACGATCTCTCATTGCCGACGGATGCTGTCCTGGGCGACACGACGGTGAACATCGGAACGATTCGTGGTGGGACGGAGGCGAACATCGTACCAGCACTCTGCGAGGCGGAATTGATGTTCCGGCTCGTGGGTCCGGTGGAACCGCTCCGGGAAAGGCTCGTTGAATGGGCGCGCGGAAAGGCGGAGCTCGAATGGGGTTCCTACATTCCCGCGCAGCATTTTCATACGATCAAGGGTTTTGACGTCGCGCCGGTCGCCTATACAACCGATATTCCGCTGCTGAATCGCTGGGGAACGCCACTGCTGTTCGGTCCCGGCTCCATCCACGTCGCACACACACCTGACGAGTACATCGACGTCCGTGAGCTGCGCGCGGCCGTAGAGTCATACGACCGCATCGTCAGATCCCTTCTCGCGAGTTGACCATGGTTCCGCCTAATTCTTTCCGGGAGCGCGACAAGAACGGTGCGCGCACGCCGGTCGCTGTGCTCGGTGCGACTGGCACCGTCGGTCAGACGTTCCTTCGTGTTCTCGAGAATCATCCGTGGTTCGAGGTCACCGAGCTCGCCGCCTCCGAGCGATCGGCGGGACGTAAGTACGGCGAGACGGTTCGCTGGGTGACACCCGGACAAATGCCGAGGAGGATCGCGGAAAAAACGATCGTCACCTGCGATCCGGCCGCGGTGTCGGCGGAGATCGTATTTTCGGCACTCGACTCGAGTGTGGCCGGCGAAGCCGAGTTGGCATTCGCGCGCGCCGGGAAAACAGTGCTCACGAACGCCAAGAATCATCGCATGGCGCCCGACGTGCCGCTCGTCATCGCCGAGGTCAATCCGGGACATCTGCGCATCCTCGAAACGCAGCGCCGCAATCGGAATTGGCGCGGCGGCATCGTTGCGAACGGTAATTGCTCGGCGATCGTCACCTCGCTCGCGCTCGCGCCGATTCATGAGCGTTTTGGAATCAAGGAAGTCTTTGTCTCCACCATGCAGGCCGTTTCGGGCGCTGGGTATCCAGGTGTCCCGTCACTGGACATACTTGGAAATGTGATTCCGTTCATCAACGACGAGGAGGACAAGCTCGAGAGCGAGCTCCGGAAGTTCCTCGGCACCGTCCAAGGCGACGCGATCGATGCCGCCGACATCATGGTGAGTGCGCACTGCAATCGCGTTCCGGTAGATACCGGACACACGATCTGCGTGTCGGCGCGTTTGCACGATAAGGCGAGCGCCGCGGATATCGAACACGCCATACGAGAGTGGCATGGGGCCAAGGACGCACGCGGTCTGCCGTCTTCACCCGAACGGCCCGTCGAGCTCCTCGATTTGCCCGATCGACCGCAACCGCGCCGCGACGTAACTCGCGGCAACGGCATGACAGTGACGGTCGGTCGCGTACGTCCCGACTCGCTGTTCGACGTCAAGCTCGTCGCAATGGGGGACAACGTCGTGCGCGGAGCGGCTGGCGCGTCCGTGCTGAATGCCGAGCTCATGGTGAACTGCGGCTTGCTGCCGCGGTGACGCGTGATCGTCGTCAAGTTCGGCGGAACCTCGGTCGGTGATGCTGAAGCAATTCGACGCGCTGCGTCCATCGTCGTCTCGCGCCGTGAACGTCAGCCGATCGTGGTCGTGTCGGCGATGGCTGGCGTGACGAACGCCCTTCTCGCTATTGCCGAGCAGTCTTCACGCGGCCAGCTCATCGGCGCGATTCGCAATATCGAAAGTCTGCGCGAGCGCCACATGCAAGAAGCTGAACGCTTGCTCGGCGACACGCCCGAGTGCATCGAGATCTGTAGTGAGATGAGCGTGATGATCGACGAGCTCGCCCATCTCACGGAGGCGCTCAATACCCTCGGCGACGTGACGCCAC
This sequence comes from Gemmatimonadaceae bacterium, assembly GCA_035280125.1. Taxonomy (GTDB): domain Bacteria; phylum Gemmatimonadota; class Gemmatimonadetes; order Gemmatimonadales; family Gemmatimonadaceae; genus AG2. The sequence continues at coordinate 15,996 of DATEGN010000390.1, forward strand.
GGAGTCTCGACGCGATCGCGGCGTACGGCGAACAGCTTTCGTCTCAGCTCGTCGTGGCGGCGTTCCGTCAGTGCGGCGTGCCAGCCGAGCACGTCGACGCGCGCGAAGTCATCAGCACCGACGACGCATTCACGCGCGCGGAGCCGAACGTCGATGCAATTGGCGAAGCCGCGCAGCGCTTACTGGCGCCGATCGCACGCGATGGCCGGATTCCCGTGATGGGTGGCTTCATCGGATCCACGTCGCGTCACCTCACGACAACGCTCGGTAGAGGTGGATCGGACTACAGTGCCGCGCTGGTCGGCGCTGCGCTCCAGGCAGAGGCGATCGAGATCTGGACAGACGTGGACGGCATGCTGACCGCCGATCCCCGCGTCGTGGAAGGAGCGCATCTTCTCGAGCGCGTGGGGTTCGACGAGGCATCGGAGCTCGCATCCTTCGGCGCGAAGGTGTTGCATCCCATGACTATTTACCCAGCCGTGCGACTAGGGATTCCCGTCTTCGTGCTCAACTCGCGGCGTCCGGAGGGGAAGGGGACCCTGATCACCTTCGACGCGCCACGACGGTCCGTGACGGCGATCGCGGGAAAGAGTGGCGTGACCCTCATCAGGCTGCGCACGCCGCGCATGCTCCTGACCGAAGGTTTTTTGCGTACGACATTCGATGTCTTTCATCGGCATCGTGCGTCGGTGGATGTCGTCGCGACATCGGAAGTTTCCGTCTCGCTCACGATCGACGACCCTTCTCGGTTGGACGCGCTCCTTCCCGATTTGCGCGAACTGGGGGACGTCGCGATCGAGCGCAATCGCGGCATCGTCGCGGTGGTTGGCGCGGAGCTGAGCGCGGGCGGCGAGCACATGGCTCGCGCCCTTCGCGCTCTGCACGACACGCCCATTCACATGCTCTCATTGAGCGCGACCGGCATCAACCTGACGATCGTGGTGGATGCGGAACACGTAAATCCCGTGATGCGCCGTCTCCACGAGGAGTTCTTCGCGCACGGAGCGCCGGCATGAGCTCGCGTCGGAAGCTTGCCATCATCGGCATGGGGAAGATGGGGCGTGTGCTGGAGCAACTGGCGCCGGAGCGCGGCTGGGACGTCGTCGCTCGAATCGGAAGTGCAAGCAATCGTGACGGCGCGGGCGTGACACCGACGTCGCTGAATGGCGCGGACGCGGCCATCGAGTTCACCTTGCCTAACGCGGCAGTGGCGAACGTGCGTGCCGCCGTCGCCGCGCGAACGCCAATCGTTGTCGGCACGACCGGATGGCTGAGCGAACTGCCGGCACTCTCGGAATGGGTGACGCAACACAAGGGCGCGTTGCTCACCGCGGCGAACTTCTCGCTCGGCGTAAACGCGTTCGAGCAAATCGTCGCGCTCGCATCGCGCCTCCTGAGCACCGCGGGCGGATTTGACGCGCACCTGGTCGAGACGCATCACGCGGCGAAGAAAGATGCACCGTCGGGGACGGCGGGCATGCTGCACGATGCCGCATCGCGTGCGTGGCCACGCGAGATTCCAATCACGAGCATCCGTACGGGATCGGTGCCCGGAACACACGAGCTTGTGTTCGACGCTCCGTTCGAGACGGTAACCCTGGCACACGTCGCGCGCGACCGGCGAGTGTTCGCCGAGGGCGCACTCGTGGCGGCCGCCTGGCTCATCGGCCGAACCGGCATGTTCACGATGCGCGATGTGATCGGCGCTGGCGCGCACGCAGGCGCGGGAGACTCATGAAGACGCGACTGGCTGGATGTGGTACGGCACTCGTAACCCCGTTTGCGCGCGACGGCGCGGTGGACGAACGCGCGTTGCGCTCACTGGTCGAATGGCAGCTCGTGGAGGGCGTGCATTTCCTCGTACCGTGTGGCAGCACGGGTGAGGCGGCGACGATGTCTGCCGACGAGCAGCGCCGCGTCATCGAGATCGTTGTGGAAACAGCAAAGGGACGTGTGCCGATCGTTGCCGGCGCTGCCTCGAACGACACGCAGCGGGCGATTGCTTTGTCAAAAGGGGCGAAGGCGGCTGGCGCCACCTACCTGCTGCACACATCACCCATGTACAACAAGCCGCCGCAGCGGGGCATCATCGCTCACTACCGAGCAATCGCCGACGCCGTGGACCTGCCGATCATCCTCTACAACGTGCCGAGTCGAACGGGAAGCAACGTCGAAGCGAAGACGACGCTCGCGCTCGCCGCGACGCCGGGGATCATCGGAATAAAGGAAGCGTCGGGCAATCTCGGGCAGATCACGGACATTCTTCGCGATCGCCCCCCCGAGTTCAGTGTGCTTTCGGGCGACGACGAGATGACGCTCGCAATGATGGCAGCCGGCGCTGACGGAATCATCTCGGTCATCGCCAACGTCACCCCGCGTCTGATGAGCCAACTCTGTGATTGCATGCGCGACGGCGACATTGCCGGCGCGCGCGAACGTCATTTCCGATTGCTGCCGTGGATGCGCGCGGCGTTCGCCGAGTCGAATCCGCTGCCGGTGAAGGCGGCGTTATCGATGATGCGGAAAATCGAAAACGTCCTGCGGCTTCCGCTCGTGCCGATGGACGAGAAGCATGCGGGGACGGTGCGCGGCGCCCTCGCGGCAGCGGGGATAGCAATGTGAGTAAAGTATCGACGAGCCACGACCTGCTCGCGCGGCGCATCGCCGAGCTGAGCGCCGTCTCGAGCTCCGGCGCGATGCCTAACGACGCGGAGGAGGTCGTCGATGCGCTGCTGCGGGCGCTGGAGTCGGGCGAGGTCCGCGCTGCCGAACGCGGCGAGCACGGTGCGTGGCAGGCCGTGTCCTGGGTGAAGCAGGGAATTCTGCTTGGCTTTCGCATCGGCCAAGTGATTGACATGACGTCGTACGATGACCGAGGCGCGCCGGCCCGATTGTTCTTCTTCGATAAGCACACAATAGCGCCGCACGGCTTCGATCTGACCGACGGCGTGCGCATCGTGCCCGGCGGGTCGTCGATCCGACGCGGTGCGTACGTAGCTCCGGGTGTGGTGTGCATGCCGCCGATGTTTATAAACGTCGGTGCGTACGTCGGTCGGAATACCATGGTTGATTCGCACGCGCTGGTTGGTTCGTGCGCTCAGATCGGCGAGCGTGTGCACCTGAGCGCGGCCGCGCAGATCGGTGGCGTGCTCGAGCCGGTGAGCGCGGTGCCCGTCGTGATCGAAGACGATGTCCTCGTCGGGGGCAACTGTGGCGTATATGAGGGCACCGTCGTTCGGGAGCGAGCCGTCCTTGCCGCCGGCGTCGTTCTCACTCGCGGAACTCCCGTTTTCGATCTCGTGCGCGAGACCGTCTATCGCGGCGACGCACATCGCTCCCTCGAAATTCCGGCGGGCGCGGTCGTGGTACCGGGTGCGCGTCGCATTCGCGGCGAGTGGCCTGAACATCAAGGCCTCTCACTCCAGACGCCAGTCATCGTGAAGTATCGCGACGAGCAGACCGATCTCGCGACCACTCTGGAAGCACTGTTGAGATGATCGCACCGTCGCGCGACGCGGAGGTCGCGATCATTGGCCTCGGTGTGATTGGTGGTTCGGTGACTTTACGATTGCGGGAGCGTGGGACCGCGGTGCGGGGCTTCAGCACGAGTGTCACGGATCGAGCTGAAGCACAACAGGCTGGCGTTGCCGTCGCAGCCACACTCGACGACGCGGTGCGCGGCGTCGGCCTCGTCCTCATCGCGGTCCCTCTGGGCGCGATTGCGATCGTCGCCAACCAGGTCCTCGGTGCCGCGCCCGCTCACGCGACGATCTTGCACGCGGGCAGCCTGCAGCGCCCGGAAGCAGTGCAAGCACCGCCCGAGGTCGCGTCAAGAGTGATCGGAACGCATCCACTGGCCGGCAGCCACAGGAGCGGCTTCGGAGCCGCGCGCG
>DATEGN010000391.1:0-2820 GCA_035280125.1 Gemmatimonadaceae bacterium
GATAGTGTTGCGTCCGCGGCCTCGAGTCGCGCGACTGTGCTGCTGCAGGGTGAGCCTGGCACCGGTAAAGAGCTCCTCGCACGCGCAATCCACGCGCAGAGCGATCGGCGGGAAGGACCGTTCATTCGAATGAACTGCGCGGCCCTGCCCGAAGGACAGATCGAGAGCGCGCTCTTCGGACACGAGAAGGGTGCGCTCATGGGATCGCCCAAGCGCTCCCTCGGTGCCCTCGAGCGCGCGAACGGAGGTACGCTGCTTCTCGACGAGATCGCCGAGTTGCCAGCCGATCTTCAGCCCAAGCTGCTCCGCGTGCTACAGGAACGCGAATTCGAGCGGATTGGCGGTTCTGGCGCCGTGAAGGCCGATGTCCGCATCATCGCGACGACCACCCGTGATCTCGAAGCCGAAGTGAGCGCCGGGCGATTCCGTCAGGATCTCTATTATCGGCTGAATGTCTTCCCGATCTCCATTTCGCCGCTCCGCGATCGACGCGAAGACATTCCCGTCCTCGCGCAGCGCTTCGCGGCGCGCGCGGCTGGAGAAGCAGGAAAGGAAGTTCAAGGCTTCGAGGCCGACGCACTCGAGCTGCTCTGCGGCCACGAATGGCCCGGCAACGTTAGGCAGCTGCAGAACGCCGTCGAGCGCGCGGTCATATTGAGCACCGAGCCGACGCTTCGCGTTCACTTGTTCGCTTCACTGCAAGCCACGGCTCAATTGGAGGAGCCAGCTCCGAGCTCTGCTGCCTCGCCCAACGGCGCGCAAGCACCGGCTGCAACGAATGGCGCTCACGTCCTGGCGCTCCCTTCGCTCGACCTCATGGAAGTGGAGCGACGTGTGATCGAGCAGGCGCTCGCGCTCACGAAGGGCAATCGCACGCGCGCCGCGCAGATGCTCGGCATCAACGTGCGCACGTTACGCCGCAAGCTGAACGGCGGCGGCGGTGACGAGAGCGATCCCGAAATTCGCGGACGCGTCGCGTGATCACGAACTACGCGAACTGAACGAGTCGTTCGTCGTACCGTCATGACTCCGCGCTCCCCGTAATCCACGTCGCGGTAAGCGGATGCTTTCCTAGACCGACGCCCGCGTCCGCTATACATTGCGCGCGTGTCCAGAGCAAATGGTGGGGTCGTGACGACGTCTGAGCGCCTCAATGCCAGCGCCCACGTCGATCCGGGGATCCGCGAGCTCATTGCTGTTCGTGAGATCGTTCACGCTTTTCTCACCGCCGATCGGCCAGAGGACGTTTTTCAGTTCGCGCTCGAGCGCGTCAGCCCACTCGTCGGCGCGTCGTTCGCCTGTGTCTATCTCATCGACGGTGCGTCCGAGCTCATGCGGCTCGGCGCTGTGCACAACTGGCCCGCCCAGTTCTCGCCGTTTCTCGGTGAGATGCGAGTCCGCCTCGGCTTCGGTCCCAGCGGTGAAGCCGCGAGCGAGCGACGCACGATCGAGATACCCGACGTCTTCGCCGATGCCTCCCTCGAGGACTGGCAGGAAGTCGCGGCGGAGCTCGGCTTTCGCTCTCTCGTCGCCCTTCCTCTGCAGACCGGCCAGGCCGTCCTCGGCGCGGTCACCTTCTACTTCGCCGACGCGCACGCCCTCACGCCCGACACCCGAAGTCTCATTCGCATGGTGGCCGACCAGATGGCGGCAACCGCGGAGAAGGCTCGGCTCATTGAAGAGCTCAGGCGCGCGAACGGTGCGCTCGTGGAATCGAACTCGGAGCTCGAGCGGCAATATGTCGCTTTGCTCGAGGCGCGGCGGATCAAGGACGAATTCTTATCCAATATCTCGCATGAGTTGAGGACTCCACTCACTGCGGTCATCGGCTACATCTCGCTGATGCAGGACGGCCTGGCTGGCCCGATCAACGACGAGCAGCAGAAGACCCTCGGCCAGGTGAAGACGGCGAGTGAGCAGCTCCTCGGCCTCATCGGCGATCTGCTCGAGCTGACCACGCTCAAACGTGGCGGGCTCGAGGTGGTCGTCAGTGGCTTCGATCCACAGGAGCCGCTGCAGATGGCGATTGCGAACACACCAGGTCGTGCTCAGTCGCTTCAGCTGCGCATCATCGAGTCGCGACGGGGCGAGTCTGGGGACGGCGAGCACACGCCGCCCGCACGGGTGATGTGGAGCGACAGGAAAAAGATCACGAAGATCCTCGGGAGTCTCCTCAGCAACGCCTACAAGTTCACGCACGGCGGCGAAGTCCGGATCGAGCTCGAGGTGCTCGAGGACCGCGTCATCTACAGCGTGCAGGACACGGGGATCGGGATCCAGCCCGAGGCACAGCGCTACGTCTTCGACGAATTCCGCCAGGTCGACGGCTCGCTGACGCGCCGCTACGGTGGTTCTGGCCTGGGACTCGCGTTGGCACGTCGCCTGGCGAGATTACTGGGCGGCGATATCGTGCTCGTTTCCACGCCCAGCGTCGGCTCGACCTTTCGCGTCGAAATTCCGCTCGCGTACGAGCCCAGAGAAGAGCCGACGACCGATCTACACTCCGCAATTTAGAATTTTTGAAATGGCGCCCTCACAACGTACATTACAGGAATTTCAGACTACGCTCCCGCCGGATGAAGTCCTGGCGCGCGCCAGGGGGTTTTTCGCGCGCCGGAATCCTCTGTATGCCGCGTTCCTCGATAAAGAAGGCCCCACCTTCTGCAGCTTTCGCGGGCAAGGCGGCGAAGAGATCGTCATTGGCGTCTCCGCATCGAATGGCGGCACGCGCGTGACCGGCTCGACGTACCTCTTCGACATGCAACTCGCGCGCTTTTTCTCGACGCTGCCCTCGGTGCCATCATGACGGATCTTTTCGTC
>DATEGN010000392.1:0-5037 GCA_035280125.1 Gemmatimonadaceae bacterium
CCGCGGCTTCGCCTTCCGACGGCGGGGCCTCGACCGGTTCTTCGTCCCGAGGCGTGTCGCCAGTCGCGACGACGACCGGGAACTTCAGATCCTGAATCTCGCGTTACGACGACGTGAGTGTCCGGTACTCCCCGGAGGCGAGGAATTCGACGCCGATCTCGAACCGTCGCGGGTAGCCCTGCGATCGATCCTCGATCATCAACTCGAACACGTTGTGCTCGTCGTCGCGCATCACCGAGACGGTGCGCGTCGGCGTCGTCATTCGCGCGGCGATCACGTCCAGCCGCTCGCGCTGTTCGAAGAACGACTTGTCACGCGCGTCGAACTCGAGGAGCGCTGACACGATCGACGGCGGATGCCCACGACGCGTGATGTGCTGCAACAGCCTGCGGTAGGCAGTCGCTCGCTGCAGTTGTCGCTCCAGCGCATCGCCAAACAGCTGCGACCCGTCGGCCAGGCGTACCACTCGCGATTCGACGGCGCGGCGAAAGACGTAGGCCTCGAGCTCCTGCTCGTTCTTGATGTACGTTTCGCTGCGTCCCCGCTTGGCGCGGAACAGCGGTGGCTGTGCGATGTAGACGTAGCCGCGATCGATCAGCTGCGGCATCTGACGGTAGAAGAACGTGAGCAGCAGAGTCCGGATGTGCGAGCCGTCCACATCGGCGTCGGTCATGATGATGATGCGGTGATACCGCACCTTCTCGGCATCGAAGTCCTCGCTGCCAATCCCGGTACCGAGCGCGGCGATCATCGTCTTGATCTCGTCGCTGCTCAACATCTTGTCGAATCGCGCTTTTTCAACGTTGAGGATCTTGCCCTTGATCGGGAGGATCGCCTGGAATCGACGATCGCGCCCCTGCTTGGCCGAGCCGCCGGCGGATTCACCTTCGACGATGTAGATCTCACTCAGCGCGGGGTCGCGCTCCTGGCAGTCCGCGAGCTTGCCGGGGAGACTGCTTCCGTCAAGGGCGCCCTTTCGGCGCACGAGATCCCTGGCTTTCCGAGCGGCCTCACGCGCCCGGGCGGCATCGACCGCTTTACCGATGATCCGCTTGGCGACGGCAGGATTCTCTTCGAGGAACTGACCGAGCTTGTCGTTGACGATCGCTTCGACGATCCCCTTGACTTCGGTGTTGCCAAGCTTCGTCTTGGTCTGACCTTCGAACTGCGGCCTCGGGATCTTGACGCTGACGACGCCGGTGAGTCCCTCGCGGATGTCGTCGCCGCTGATGCTCGCGTCCTTGAGATCCTTCGCGAGATTGTTCTTGACCGCGTAGGCGTTGATCGTCCGGGTGAGCGCGGCCCTGAACCCGGAGAGGTGAGTCCCGCCCTCGTGCGTGTTGATGTTGTTCGCGAAGGTGAACACCATCTCCGAGTACGCGTCGTTCCACTGCAGGGCGATCTCGGCGTCGATGCCGTCCTTCTCGCCCTTCATGAAGATCGGGCGCTCGTTGACGACCGCCTTGTTCTTGTTCAGATGCGTGACGAATGAGACGATGCCGCCTTCGTACTGGAAGCGGTGGCTCTTGCCGTCGCGCTCGTCATCGATCGTGATGAGGATGCCGCCATTGAGAAACGCCAGCTCACGCAGTCGCTGGGCGAGCGTGTCGAAGCTGTACTCGGTAGTCTCGAAGATCTGTGCGTCTGGCTTGAAGGACACCTTCGTCCCACGCCGCTGCGTCGTACCGGTGATCTCGAGATCGCCGAGCGAGGTGCCGCGCTCGTAACTTTGCTGGTGCACCTGGCCGTTCCGCCAGATCTCCAGGTCGAGCCGCTCCGAGAGCGCGTTGACCACGGACACGCCGACGCCGTGCAGACCGCCCGACACCTTGTAACTGTCGTTGTCGAACTTGCCTCCGGCGTGAAGCATGGTGAGGACGACCTCGGCCGCGGACTTGCCGCTCGCGTGCCGATCGACCGGAATGCCCCGGCCGTTGTCGACGACGGTAATCGAGTTATCGATGTGAATCGTGACATTCACCTGATCGCAGAAGCCGGCGAGCGCTTCGTCGATCGAGTTGTCGACGACTTCGTACACGAGGTGATGCAGACCAGGCGCACCGGTCGACCCGATGTACATGGCTGGGCGCTTGCGGACCGCCTCAAGGCCTTCAAGCACCTTGATCTTGTCCGCGCCGTATTCCTCGACTGCTCCGTTGCCGTTCGGTCCAGCGTGCGCAGGCGTCTCGCTGCCTGCCGGCTGGCCCTCGGGCTCATCGGCGTGCGGGTGTTCCAAATGATCCACGTATGTCCTTCGCTACTCCGACACCTGCCGTCGTCAGATCCGCATCGGCATGATCACGTAGGTGTAGTCGTAGCCTTTCGCGCCGACGGGTTTCATCACCGCCTGGCTGACCTCGTCCTTCAATGACAACGAGACCACATCGGTCTCGACGACATTGAGGAAGTCCAGCACATATTGCGCGTTGAACGAGATCGCGAGAGCAGGACCCGGATACTCGACTTGAAGCTGCTCATGGGCTTCCCCGAACTCGGAACTACTCGACGTGACTTCGACCTTGCCTTTGTCGATCTCGAACTTGACGGCGCGCGAGCGCTCGTTCGAGAGGAGCGCCACGCGCTTCACGGCGTTGGTCAGCCGCTCTCGATCGAACTCGATGTTCTTGTCGTTGCCTTTCGGAATGACACGCTCGTAGGTCGGGAACTGCCCATCGATCATGCGCGAGATCAGGACGCGCTCACCGACCTCGAAGAACAGATGGTTTTCACCGCTCTCGAACTGCACGTCGCTTTCCCCTTCGGCGAGGAGCTTCCCCAACTCCAGCAGTGTCTTCTTGGGAAGAATGACGCCCACTTCCTGTGCGACGCCGGTTTCGTGCTGCACCTCGACGAGTGCCAGACGATGACCATCGGTGGCAACCAGCGTCAGGCTCTGCGGCTTCAGCACGAGCTTGGCGCCGTTGAGAAAGAACCTCGTGTCCTCGCCGGTGATGGCGTACTGCGTCTTGGCCACCATTTCCTTGACCGCCGATCGAGGCAGCACGGCGCGCGCTTTACCACTCGCGTCGGGGAGCGTCGGAAAGTCCTCGCGCGGCAGCGTCTGCATGCGCGAGTCGAAACGGTCCGCTGCAACTTTGACGCCCTTGCGATCCTCCTCGATCCGGACGTCGGTCTCAGGCAGTGCCTTGATGATCTCGTAGAGCTTCTTCGCAGGCAGCGTCAGCGATCCACCTTTGGCCACCGCGGCCTGGCAGCGACTGCGAAGCGCTACCTCGAGGTCGGTCGCAAGCATGCGCACCTCGTCGCCCTTCGCTTCGATCAGAACGTTCGCAAGAATCGGAATGGTGTTCTTCCGCTCGACGATGCCCTGGAAGAGCTGTAGTTCTCGCAGAAGCTCATTCTTCCGGACGACCAGTTCCATAGGCTTGTTCTGTCCTTCGAGCAGATCGGTGTGCCCGCGTTAATGGACTCCCGGTGGAAGATCACACTCCACCGTAGTGGATCAGAAGAGATACAAAATTATACCGAAGAAAAGGTGCGGTGCAAAACTCAGCAACGGTCGATTAAAGCTTGACACTCAATAGCTTACGGTGTGCACGTTTCTGTGATTTCGACCTCGCGGATCCTGCGCACTCACTGTGGATTTTCGGGCACGAAACGACGTGCACATGGCGTGTCACGAACAGGCTGTGGATGCCGGCGGAATCATTGGAATGATTCGAGGAAGCTCTTGATCAAGCTGTTGAAATCTCCTTCGCGTTTGCGCAGATCTTCGACTTTCTTGATCGAGTGAATGACGGTGGAGTGGTGCTTTCCCCCGAAACTCCTGCCGATCTCGGGGAGCGAGGCTGACGTGAGGCTCTTGCACAAATACATCGCGATCTGACGAGGCATTGCCACGGACTTCGAGTTGTTGCGCGATTTGAGATCCGCGGTTTTCAACTGATAGTGATCGGCGACGAACTTCTGAATGCTCTCGATCGTGATCGCCCTGTCGTCCTGCTCGAGGACGTTCTTGAGCACTTCCTGCGTCAGCTCGAGTGAGATCTCGCGGCCCGTCAGCGAGGCATAGGCAATCAGACGAATCAGCGATCCTTCGAGCTCGCGGATGTTCGATTTGATGCGGCCCGCGATGTAGATCGCCACCGCGTCGGGTACTGGCACCACTTCGGCTTCGGCCTTGCGTTTCAGAATCGCGACTTTCGTCTCGAGGTCCGGCGGTTGAATATCGGCGATGAGTCCCCACTCGAAACGTGATCGAAGCCGTTCTTCGAGCGCGGTGATTTCGTGAGGCGGTCGATCGCTGCTGATCACGATTTGCTTCTGGGCGTCGTAGAGTGCGTTGAACGTATGGAAGAACTCGGTCTGCGTCCCTTCCTTGCCGGAGACGAATTGAATGTCGTCGACGAGCAGCAGATCGACGCTTCTATAGCGCTCGCGGAAATCGAGAATGCGATCGTAGCGAACGGCGTTGATCATCTCGTTCATGAACCGCTCGGACGAGATGTAGGTCAACTTCAGGCTGGGATCGTGTTGAAGCACGTAGTGCCCGATCGCGTGCATCAAGTGTGTCTTCCCGAGCCCCACTCCGCCGTAGATGAACAGCGGGTTGTACGAACGGGACGGGGCTTCTGCCACCGCGCGGCAGGCGGCATGCGCGAACTGATTCGACGAGCCGACGATGAACGTGTCGAAGCTGTATCGGGGATTGAGACCACCGGGCGCCGCGGCCTGGATCGGCTCGGGCTCCGGCATCGGCGGCGGCGTGTCCTCTGGAATGACCGCCGGAGCGTCGCCCTCGGCGATGAACAGCACCGTCGCGCCCGGCCGTCGAACCTCGGCGAGCGCTTCGGCCAGGACGACGGAATAGTGCTTGGTCAACCAATCCTTGAACAGTGGGTTGGGGACACGGATCGTCAGCTGGCTGCCGCCGTCGTTCACGAGCGTGGTGGGCCGGAACCAGGTGTAAAAGCTGTGGCGGTTCACCTTCGTCTCGATCCGGGCGAGGATCTGGTCCCAAATACTCATGTCCATGGTGATCATTCGCGCCAACCTTGTTGGGAACGGACTTTCGCC
>DATEGN010000393.1:0-8544 GCA_035280125.1 Gemmatimonadaceae bacterium
GATTCTGCAGAACGGTGGCCGCGACCCCGCCACCCTCGCGGATGAGGCCAAGCATGATGTGCTCAGTCCCCACGTATTCGTGCTGGAGGCGTGCAGACTCCTCGCGCGCCAATGCGAGAACAGACCTCGCGCGCTCGCTGAAGTTGTATACGTCCATGACGCCTCCTTGGGGAAGTGCAGATTCCTCGCTTCGCTGGGAATGACAGCGAGGAAACGCTCACTCGCGCCATACTGGTCGGGCGTTGCCCCCTGCATCTTCATAGAACTTCACCGCGCCAGGTACCTGCGCCTTGGCAACGAGAATGATCTGTCCCAAGTGAAGCGCGAAGTGTTGAACGACCTGGTACACAGCGTCGAGCACCGAGACATCCCGAGCTTGTACACGCCGTCGCTCGGTTAGTTGCTCTGGACGTAGCTTGGCCAGCACCGCGTCCGCCTCGTCGAGCGTTTGCTCCATGCGTCGCATGAGCTCCTCGCGCGTACCACCTTCCTTCGCGGCGAACTCGCCGGCTCGATTACGAACATCGGGTGCACCGCCAATCGCACCGACAATCCATTGTCGAACGTTGCCCTCGAGGTGCATCACCAGATTGCCCACGCTATTCGACTCGTCGTTAGGCCGCCACCAAAGCAGTTCCGGCGACACGGTCGCAAGTGTCTTCCGCAGCTTGATCCGATACTCGTCGGCGAGGTAAGCGCGGGAACGGTCGATGAAGTTTTGCCCGATATCCATGTGAGGTGCCAGGTGCTAGGTGCGAGACTACCGCGCTCTACGCATCATGTGCGTGCTCGGCGTCGCGTAAGGCAAAGTCCGCCATCTCCAATTGAACGTGCGAGACGAGATCGCGCGCGGCGTTCCAGTCGCGTCGTGCGATGCGCAAGTGCACTCGGCCGCCTGATGCGGTCGGCACGAGCTCCAGTGGTCCGATACCCGTCGTGCGCAGCTCGATGTACGGACGCCACCAACGCCCGCGCGCCTCGATGCTCGCGATGCGCGCCGTTGGAAGTACGAGGCGCTGCGCCGGCACTGACTGCCGCAAGTTGCGCACGCTTCCACCTTCGATCTCGCTGATCTCGATGCTGCCCGACCACTCGAGGGTCAACCGGTCCGCTTCCCACCGAGCAACGCCGCGGACCTGATATACCTTCGACTGAACGCGTCCGCGTTCGATGTTCGTTTCCTTGCCGAGTGCGAGCGCGAAGGGACAGGCGAGTATCGGCATCAGTCAACCGCGGCCCGTGCACGACGACGCCGATGACTCGCTGGGGACACGTCGATCGCGAGCGCGACGATGAGTCCAATCACCGGCCAGAGCGTCCACTGACCACCAAACCAATGCAATACCGCCGTATACCACAGCAAGGTGGTCGGCAAGAAAATGAAACCCAGAACCGGGTACAACAGGTTTGGAAAAAGCCCGTTGAACCAGGTCGACAGGAAATACAAGCAGAGAATCACGAGCCGTGGCGCGGCGAGCGCGAAAACCACAAAGAGGCAAGGCATGGAGGATAGGGGCTAGGTGCTAGGGGCTGGGCTGGAAATCCTCGGCGCCGCTGGAATTGTGAGACATCCATGCAGTCACCGGAAGAGCCGGCAATGAGCTTGCCATCCGGGGTCTCATTCTGCCTTTTCTGAACATGACGACACTACGCTCCGCGGCCGTTCTCGTTGCAATGGCGTTCCTTCCGGCAGCGCCAACGTACGAGGTCTATGCCATTCGCTTCGCGACCGTCGAGAATTATCCGACGCGCTATCTCGTTGCGGGCGCGGACTCGACACGTCGGACGCCGCTCGCGTTTACGATATGGCTCGTTCGCGGTGGTGGGCGCACCGTGCTCATGGACGCGGGCTTTTATCGCGACAAGTTCATCGAACGCTGGAAGCCAACTCCCTACGCCAAGCCGACGGAGGCGTTGGCAGCTCTTGGCGTGAAGCCGACCGAAGTATCTGATATCGTGATCTCGCACATTCACTGGGACCACTTGGACGGAGTGGATCTTTTTCCAAATGCGCGCGTCTGGTTACAGCGCGACGAGTACGAGCACTATACCAATGACACCGGCGCGGTCCTCGATCGAGCGATAGACGTCGACGACGCCAGGATGCTGGCGAGGCTCAAGCGAGACGGCCGAGTGCAGCTCGTGGCGAGTGATTCGACCGAGATCCTGCCGGGCATCACAGTCTTCACCGGCGGCAAGCACACGTTCGCTTCCGAGTTCGCCTCGGTGCACGCGAGCCTCGCGGGTGGCCGCACTGGAACGATCGTCCTCGCAAGCGACAATGCCTATTTGTACGAGAATCTCGAGCGACATCGACCCATCACGCAGTCACTCGATACCGCGTCGAACTTGCGAGCGCAGGAACGGATGGCGCGGCTTGCCTCGGAGCCGCGACTCATCGTGCCTGGGCATGACGTCGACGTCTTCGTGCGTTTCCCGAGACCCGGAAACGGGATTGCCCGTATCGAATGAAGATTCAGTTTCTGCTCGTGCCGTACGACTCGGGACGTCGCGAATGGCGCATGGGCCGCGGACCGTCGTTTCTGCTCCGCCACGGCGTGGGTAGCAGCATTCGGGCGCTCGGCCACGATGTTGAAGCGGAGTACATCGAGCCGAGCGGAGTGGAGAGCTCGAATCCTCCGGCGTCGACGGAGATCGCAACGAGCTTCTCTCTGTATCGCGAGGTCGCGCTTCGCGTGCGCGCGACACGGGCGAGTGGTGCGTTGCCGATTGTCGTCGGCGGCAACTGCGGTGTCACGTTAGGCGCGATGGCTGGTCAGAGCGACACGGGTGTGTTGTGGCTCGATGCGCACGCCGATTTCAATACACCGGAAACGACGACGAGTGGATTCCTCGACGGAATGGTGCTGGCGGCGCTCACGGGGCGTTGCTGGCGCACGATGACGTCGAACATTCCCGGCTTCGTCGCGGTGTCGGACGAGAGGATCATCCTCACCGGGGCACGCGACTTCGACGCGCCGGAGCAGGATCTGCTCGCGGAATCGGAGGTGGCGCAGGTCCGCACCGTCGAGACGCTCGTGCCCGCACTGGATGCTCTTCGGGAGCGTGTGAGTCGTCTGCACTTCCATCTCGACTGCGACGTACTCGACGCCGGCGTCGCGCGAGCGAACTCGTTCGCCGCGGCGGGCGGCCTAACGATCGAGCAACTCGGGGAAGTGGCACGCCTCGCCGCCGCGCGGTTCGAGATCACGTCGGCCGCGATCACGGCGTACGACCCAGCCGTCGATACGACCGCCGCCGTCCCGGCGGCGATCGCCACAACGATGGAAGCACTGCTCGGTTGACGGGCGCCCTGTCATCCCGAGGAGCGAAGCGACGAGGGATCTGCACCTCACGCTCTTCTCGCCAGAGCCAGGAGCAGATTCCTCGCTTCGCTCGGAATGACAGACCGTGTGCTCAGAAAACGGTTCTAAGCGTCGTGAACACGGCCCTCGGCTGCCCAGGATCGACGACGTGGCCCGCGACCAGCTCAGGGTACGCGCGATCGAACACATTCCGCACGCCGAGCTCGAGGCGGATCGAGCGCCATTGCGCGGTGCCGCTCACGTGTGCCAGACCGTACGCTCCGAGCACGACATCTGGTTCGTCGAAGGGTGAGTATGGTCCGACCCAGTTACCCGCCAGCCGAAGACTCCACCAGGTTCGCGGCGGCGCGATCTGGAGCGCCGCCGTGCCGACGTACTGCGCGGTGTTGTACACGCGGAGGCCGTCGAGCGTCGCTGGCGGTTCCGTCTCATCTTCCGAGATCGCGATCAAGTGCTTGTATTTGGCGTCGAGAAATGTCCAATCGGCGTTTATGCTGGTGGCGCTGGTCATCGACAACCGCGTCGCGAGCTCGAGACCCTGACGGCGGCTTGCGCCACCGTTGTTGGACTGACCGGTGAGTGGATTGAACGTTTGCTCATTGCTGACGTTCATTCGAAAGAGCGTCGCCGTTGCACTCAGGGGGAGGCCGTTCAGCTCCTGATCGAGCTTGAGGCCCGCTTCATAGTTCCAGGCGACGATTGGTGCGAGGCTGGGATCGCTGATCACGCCATCGGTCGACCGGAAGCCACGTGATGCATTCGCGTACACTCCGAGGCCCGGCGTGAGATGAAGCAGCGCCCCAGCCTTGGGCGAAAAGATGCCATGGCTCGCGGTCAGCGGAGTTTGTGCGTCAACGTCGAGGCTGCGCGTGCCAAGCTCGTCGAAGCGCGCGCCGAGGTCGAAACGCAGGCGATCGCCAACGTCATAATGGGACTGTGCGAACAGCGCTCCGGAGAGCTGCCGTGCAGTAATCAGCGCGTTGATCGAATCGCGAACGCGTGCGGTGGTGAAGTAGTTCTCGTAATTGGAGTGGTCCCAGCGCTCCTCGGTCCCGATCGTGAGCTCACCATGTTCCCCTTCCCAGGTCAGCGCGCTCGTTAGGCCGTAGCCGTAGCGGCGGTCCTCCTCCTCGGTCTGGCTTCCCGATCCCTCGAAACGTCCTCCCGCCGGCGGAATCGTGAGAAAGAGTTGCCACCGGCCTTGGGTTGCGTACACGGTGCTCCGCCACAGGAGAGCGCTCGAGATGAAACGCAGGCTCACGCGCTCCTGACCCCTTTGCTTGAATCCGCCGTCGCTCGGATTGGAGACGATGTGGTAGTCGTGCGCGGTGAACTCGTCTTCGCTGAGGAAGCCGGCCGAATGCCAATGCGTACCGTACAGCTCCGATCCAGCGTCGATCGTCCATCCGGGCGTGATGTCGTGGACGATGCGTGCGTGCCCCTGGCCGAGATCGAACCCCGCGTTCGGCCGAAAGCCGTCCTCATGCTGATAGCGTGCACCGAGCACGCCTCCGCCGCGCGCACCGTGGTCGAATCCAGTGAGTAACATCGCGTCGCCACTTCCAAACGAGCCACCTTGCGCGGTGAACTGGGTGCCGCGCATTCGTTCGAGCGTGCGAACGTTTACCACCCCGGCGAGCGCGAAGTTGCCGAAGAGCGCGCTCGTGGGACCACGTACGACGTCGATGTCGCGTACGCCGCCGGGAAAGAGCACGCTGAAGTCATTGTAGCCTTCCGCGTGTCCATTGATTGGCTCATTGATCGGTACCCCGTCGATCCACAATGCGAGATCGGTCGAGTGGTCGGAGCTGAAGCCGCGCAATGATGCGTCGGACGCGAAGCCGGGGCCCTGTCCCTGTTGGTGCACCTCGAGCCCCGCGGCCTGGCGGAGCATGTCGTAGGGGCTGTTGGCGGGCGTGACTTCGATGGTCGATGCATCGATGTGCGTTGCGTCAATGGGCTCCGCGCGCGCGGCGGGGGTGGCGACGATCGTCACCGGGTGAAGCACGGTGCGGCGGAGGGAGTCGCGCGCGGTGCTATCTGGACGAGTAGGTGGCTGTTGCTGGGCGAACGCTCTTGGCGACAACCCGCATAGGGCAGTGCAGGCGGCCGACGTAAGCGCGGCCGCGCGAAACAACGAAGACATAACGGCTCCGAATCAGACGAGATGGCGCGGCGAACAAGCACCGCCGCGTTAGGCATCCGCGGCACCGATATGGCGCCGCGGGCACGACTCATCCGATGATCGACGGAGGGCCGATGGCTGGTGGAAGGAAGAGCTGGACGTCCGCGGACCAGACGAGGTCTGGCGCCGCGAATTCAGGCTCGGCAAAGCGGACGATGCGTACCGCTGCGAGGACCGGCGTTGTCGCGAGCTGGGCCCGTGCTCCCGGGCAGCAGGCGCCCGGACAGGTGCACGTGTGGCTGTGATGGTCTCCGGACTGCTGCGGCATGTGATGCGCCGCGTGCGACATTGGCCGTCCGACGTCGTGCACCGGACAGGCGTGTATCGCCACCGGCTCGCTGGTAAAGATCGCGAGCCAGCATACGAGCAGGAGCGAAGCAGCCCGTTGAATGCCCGAAAGCGAGCGCAGACGCATCGTCAATCAAGCTAAGAAGAGGACCGAACCACAGAAAGCCATCGTGTCATTAAGAGGCACGATGTAGAAACGAAAAAACGGGCGCGTTTGCGCCCGTCATCGAATCCGAGACTCGAACTAGGAGTTCGCTACGGGATGGGCCGTAGCACGCCGCCACCCGAGGGGAATGGATACGGATTATTCGGATTGTATGGCGGCGGGAGCCTGCGAGGCCCCCTTCGCCGATCCGTTCTGGGATCGCAATGGTCTCCGTCCACCACGCCGCCGCGCACGATCACGCCGAAGATCCCGCCAATGATGCCTCCAATTCCGTCACCCGTACTCGGCCCCCTGCCGCCATCGCCCGCCCCGGTGTTTGGCCCGCCGCCATCACGCCCGTGGGCGCCTTCGCCACCATTGGGAATCGTAGGTGTCGGTGACGGCCGAGGAACCGCCGGCGCAGACGGGTCTGGCACCTGCTCCGTCGTCGGCGAAGGCGCCTTTTGCATGACATCTGTTTGCGGATCTTCGGCGTTCGCGACTACCGAGGGCTCTGGAGTCGCCTTCACCGTCGGGTGTTTCGATCTCACCGCCTTCGGACCGGATTTGGCCTTCTTCAAGACGCTCGTGGGCGAAGGAGCCGGCGAAATCGGGATTTCAGTAAGTGGGAAGCTCGCCGAGGCTTGCTGTGAGGCGAGGTCGAGGCTGGTCGAAGACGCGAGCTGAAGGTCCCGTTTGAGATCTTCGCTCATCGGGCGATTCGCCGTCTTCTCATTTCTCCCGCACGCTGCGACCACCACGGTCGTAAGCCCGACGGCGAACATCGAGGATCTCAGGTACTTTCGCACGTGTGCCTCCAAAGCGATTCCTCCGCCCATCGTGCAGTGGGTGTGATTGCACGCGAGGCGTCGCGCTTCTATAAAGCAGTCACTGCACCAGCGCCTAACCGCTCAGATTGGCTGTTAATGGTGGCCAATCAATGACTTGCGTCTCAAGGGAGAGACAAAGCGATCTCACGAAGGGGACACCTGACCTCGCCGCAACACGACGAATCACACGGGTATCACCTGTCACTCAACGGCCCGACTCGCAAACGAACACGTCCATATGTCCCGTACTTCGGCTTTTCGGATTGCTGCGCTGGCGCTGGCTGGCGTCCTCGGCTGCAATCGCAGCGCAGACATCACTCCGACTCAACGAACCGCAATCGCGCAGGAGATCGAGGCGAAAGTGAGATCAGCATATGATCTTTCGGTGCCAAATGCCGAGCGTCGAATGCTCGCGCTGTATTCGGATACTGGCCGTATCGTGTCGGCAAGCGGCGGTCAGGTGATCACGTCGCGCGACACACTGGCGAAGGGCATCGATCTGTTCTGGCAAAACGTCGGCGTCAACATGCGTCAGCCGAAGTGGATCTGGACGCACACCTATGTGGACGTGCTTTCACCCGAGTCGGCGGTATTTACGGGAACGTACCGCGTGCCGCATACGACACCGCGCGGTGAGCCGCATGAGATTGCGGGCGCGATGACGCTGGTGTTCGTGAAGCGCGGCGCGAAGTGGGGCGTTGTGCAGGAGCATCTGTCCGATTTGCCAGTATCGACGATGCAGATCGACAGCACGATGAAAATGAACGGCGCACCTGCTGAAAAGCGCGACTGACATCAAGTCGCGCTCTTGGCAGTCACGGCGTTCAGGGTATGGCGCCCGCAGCCCCCGCCCTCCGCGGATCGGCGCCTGCCGTCACCACGCCGTTGCGAATCGCGACCGCTGCTCCGTACCCCTCGCGGAGCTCACCGAGCAGCGACACGAGACGTGGCCGGTAGCCTAGCGATACCAGGTGTCTCATGACGTCGGGCGAGAATCCGTCTTCCATCTCGACCAGGGTGCCATCGGAGGAGCCACGCGAGGTGGGAAGGAATCGAGGCAACTCGAGCGCCGATTGCGGGTCGAGATGTAGATCGATGATCCCGACCAGTGTCTCGAAAACGGCAGAGGTGATCCACGCGTTGCCGGCGGCGCCGACGGCGGCAACCGGCTTCGGCTTTCGGCTCGAATCGAAGACAATCGTCGGAGCGATCGTGCTTCCGTGACGCGCGAAGGGGAGTCGTGCGCCATACGCGTTTGGATCGTTTGAGTATGACGCGAGCTTGTCGTTGTAGATGAAGCCGAGGCCTGGTGTAACGTAGAAATTGCCACCCCAGGTGCCTAACGTCTGCGTCACCGCAACGACGTTCCCCGCCGCATCCGCCACCATGAATGCCGTCGTCCCGGCGGCGTGGTGAAACCGGGTCGAATCGCCACCGTCGGCGTCGGGCGTCTTGGTAGAGGCACACGCCAACGAGTCGCTGCGCAATACGTCCGGGCTCAGCGCCTTCCGCGGATCGAAGCATCGCCAACGCGCGCGAGCGGTATCGCGACTCGTGAACGGCTCCAGGTTTACCGGCCAGAGGCCGGGATCGGCAATGCGGTTGCGACTCGATGGAACGAGCAGCCACGCCGAGAGCATCGCGTGCAAGGTGGCCGCGTCGTCGGCGTATGGTTTAGGATCTTTGTACTGCTCGAGCAGGTTGAGCGTGCCGACCAGCTGCGCGCCGCCGGCGACCGGTGGCGCGCTGGAATACAGTGTGAAGCCGCGG
>DATEGN010000394.1:0-8636 GCA_035280125.1 Gemmatimonadaceae bacterium
GGCAGCACCGGACCGGCGTCATTGCTCCGCGTCGGCGCGGGTCAGACCGCGCGCGGGCGGGCCTCGCTACAGCGCGGACTGGTCGCTCTCGAGCTCGCGCTCTCAGTCGTACTCGTTGTCGGCGCTGGACTGCTGATGCGCAGTCTCGAGAAGATCACGGCCGTCGATCCGGGATTTCGCGCCGATCACCTCCTGGTGGTGCGCACCTCGCTGCCCAGACCGGTGGCGACCGACAGCGCGCGCGTCGTTCGATTCTACGATGGGCTCGGAACGCGCTTGCGTGCCATTCCTGGAGTGAAGGCGGTGACCTTCGGGACGCAGCCGCCGTTCAACGGTGGATCAAGCAGCAGCTCGATCGAGCGCGAAGGCGCGGCCGGCGCCGGGACTCCTCAGGCCACCCGGGAGGCGCAGCAAAGAATGGTCGTCCCGGGATTCTTCGCCACGTTAGGCATTCCCGTACGCGCTGGCCGAGAGTTCGACGCGGGCGATCGCGCCGGCGCGCCGAATGTTGCCATCGTGAGCGACGCACTGGCTCGGCGCGACTTTCCGAACGAGTCGCCGCTCGGCAAGCGAGTGAAATATCAACGGTCGTGGTGGACGATCGTCGGCGTCGTCGGCGATGTGCATTACCAGAAACTGACACGGGATGTCGAACCAACGATCTATACGCCATCAGCGCAGCGAGGGACTTGGTCGCTCCAGATTCTGATTCGCAGTGCTGGTGACCCGGCGGCGCTGAGCGCGCCTGTGCGTGGCGCGATCCAGGAGGTCGAATCACGCGCGACAATCGTGGCAATGGACGACATGCTCGAATTGATTCGCCGCTCCTCCCTCGAGGAGCGATATCGAACATTGCTCGTTTCGCTCTTCGGTGGAATGGCGATCCTCCTCGCGGCGATTGGGATCTACGGTGTCACGGCACGAGCTGTCTCACGGCGCACGCGCGAGGTGGGCATTCGCCTTGCCCTTGGTGCGACTGGCGAGCGAGTCGTTAGGCTGCTCGTTGGCCAAACGCTGGTCGGCGTTGTTGCCGGTGTCGTGATCGGAGTGCTTGCGGCGCTGGCGGCGAGCCGGTTGCTGTCCCCATTTCTGTTCGGTATCGACGCGATCGACCCGGCGACATACGCGTGGATGGTCGCCTTACTGGCGCTCGTGAGCGCGGTGGCGAGCTGGCTACCGGCACGACGCGCGGGGCGTCTGGAAGTGGCAGGAGTCCTGCGAGGGGAGTAGCCGGCCGACGAGCGGCGGACGATTTAGCTCTGGCCCGATTTGGTTGCTGGCGCTACGCTGTATTGGCGGTCCCAGCACCCATTCCCTAGCCCCATTCTCTCGTGTACAAGCTTACCGAAACAGGCTGGATCTGGCGCGACGGCGAGTTCATTCGCTGGCAGGATGCGCAGATCCATGTGCTTTCGCATTCCGTGCAGTTTGGCTCCTCCGTATTCGAGGGGATTCGCTGTTACAGCACGGCGCGTGGTCCGGCGATTTTCCGACTTCAGGACCATCTGCAGCGGATGATCGACTCTGCCAAGATCTACCGGATGGATCTGGCGTTCTCGATCGACGAGCTGGTGGCGGCGTGCTGCGAGTTGGTGGAGCGCAACGAGCTCGATGCCTGCTACCTCCGGCCGATGATCATTCGTGGATACGGCGCGGCGAGCATGGTGCCGTTCGCGAGCCCGGTCCACATCTATTTGCCATGCTGGCCGTGGGGAACATACCTCGGCGAAGGAGCGCTCGAGAACGGTGTCGACGCGTGCGTGGCAAGCTGGAATCGCGTTGCGCCAAACACCATTCCGGCGATGGCGAAGATCGCGGGCAACTACCTGGGCGGACAGCTGATCAAGATGGAGGCGATGGCCAAGGGGTTCGCCGAAGCGATCGCGTTAGGCACGGATGGCATGTTGAGCGAGGGCTCGGGTCAGAATTTGTTCCTCGTCCGCAAGGGAACGCTCCACACGCCCCCGATCGACGGCACGTTGCTTCCTGGAATCACGAGGGAAACGGTCTTGGCGCTCGCCGCGGACGCGGGGATTCCGATTCGTGAGGAGCCGCTGCCGCGTGAAATGTTGTACATCGCGGACGAGGTGTTCCTGTCGGGCACGGCGTCGGAGATCACCCCCATTCGCAGCGTCGACAAGATCACCGTCGGTGCCGGGAAGCCCGGCCCAGTGACAAAGGAACTGCAGCGCTCGTTCATGTCGACGGTCCGCGGCGAAGCGGCCGATCCGCACGGCTGGCTGACGTATGTGCGCGCCGAACGCGCGGCGTTGAGCGCTTGAGAGTAGAGAGATGAACGCTGAGGGCAGAGAGTAGCGAGCGGTAGGCTACTCTCTACCCTCTACGCTCTACCCCTTCGGCGCCACCAGCGCTCCTTTTTCGTCGAGCTTGAGCGTGGCCTTTCCGCTGGCTTCGACGGGTGTCATTTCGTCAGCCTCCACGTGGATCTTGTCCGGCGCGACGCGTGCGACGGTGACTCGTGCGCCGGCGTGCATGCCCTTGATCCCGAACTCGGTAAGCTTGTCCGGCGATTCGAGCACGGCGGTGAAGCTCATGCCGAGGCGCAGCTCGTCGTCGTCGCGGGGTTGAAGCCTCGCGCCGAGCTGGTCAGCGATGGCCTTTGCCGAGACCATCGTCGGTGTGGCGCTCTGTTGCTTCGGATCCTGTTGCGCGGCGAGCGGCACGGCGAGGATCGTTAGGCAGCCGGCGAGCGCCAGCCTGCGCGCGGAGAACGGCATACGAATCATCGCGACCTCCTGGATTGAGGTGCTCAGCCAGGCGTCAGCAGGCGAGCGCCATCGCTTCTACCTGGCGCCTAGCACGTCCCACTTACTTCGCTGGCGGATCGCTGTTGAAAATGTCGCGGATCGCCTTGTAGCTACCGTCGGTCTGCTTCTTGAAAACCGTGAGCCCTTTTCCTTTGTCCGTCATCGGTTTTCCAGTCTTTGGCTGGATGGTCATCTCGTACCAGAGCGTCTCGATAGCGTAGTCGCCCGTGAGGAGAAGGTCTTCGCGGTGCGTGGCGAACGCCGTGATCTTGCCGGCGGCGAAGATATTGCCGATTGCCTGCATGATCGCGTCGTGTCCCTTCGCCAGCTTGTCGTTGGGCGGCATGACGATGGCGTCGTCCGCGTAGTACGCCGCAGCGCCGGCGGTATCGCCCTTGATCAAGGCGGCGGCCTGCGCGGAGTCAGCAGCCTGGATCGCCTTACTTGCCGCTGCGTCCGCGGCTGGCGCGCCGGCGAGCGTCGCCGCCGCGGGAGACGTCGTATCAGTGCGGCGAGCCTGCTGCGTGGTACAAGCGGCAACGGCAACGAGCGTAAGAAGCGTGAGGCGAGGTGAGCGCATGACGACGATACCTCCGAGTGGGTGGCCCGGCGGAAACGGCGGGGGTCCATATCATGTGCTCAGCCTCGTCCCATGGCAAGTCAACGGTCGGCCGCACCTCCAGCTCGGGCAGCGGTCGTCGTCGAGCGTCGCTCGTAGCGCACCTTGCCGCCGAGAATCGTGAGGTCGACTCGGGCGGTCGGGATCTCATCCTCCGGAACCGTCATGATGTTCTTCGAGAGGACGACGATGTCGGCGTATTTGCCCGGCGTCAGCGACCCCTTCGCCTTCTCCTCGAACGCTGCGTACGCGTTGTTGAGTGTGTAGGCGCGCAATCCTTCCTCACGCGTCACACGTTGTTCGGGGACGAAAACCACGCCGTCACGCGCCTTCCGCGTCACGCTTCCATAGAAGCTCATGATGGGATCGACGTCTTCGACCGGGGTGTCCGTGCCATTGGTGACGACCACTCCCGCGTCCATGAAAGAACGCCAGAGGTACGACGTGCGCCTCGCGCGGTCTTCACCCAGACGCTTCGGTACCCAGGGCGCGTCGGAGATGATGTGCACGCCCTGCATCGACGCGATCACGCCGAGCTCCTTGAAACGCGGCACGTCCGTCGGATCGACGTGCTGTGCGTGCTCGATACGCCAGCGCAGGTCGTGCTTCGTTGGGTTGTCGCGGAAGATTCGCTCGTACACGTTGAGCACCTCACGATTCGCACGATCGCCGATGGCGTGAATGTTCACCTGAAAGTCATGCTTCATCGCAACGCGCGCCGTTGCCTCGACCGCGGGCACCGGCTTGAGCGTGAGGCCGGTGCTCGACGGGAGGTCCGTGTACGGCTCGAGCAGCCACGCGCCGTGCGAGCCAAGCGCTCCATCGATCTGCTGCTTGATCGAACGAACGGTGAGCATGCCGTTCGCGAATTCATTCATGCGATAGCTGTCGAGCTTTGCATCGAGCGCGGAATCGGTTTCGAAGCGCACCATCACGTAAAGGCGGACTGGCAGCTTTCCCTCGCGTGCGAGCTCCTTGAAGCCATCGATGGTAGCGAAGTTCGAGCCCGCGTCATGGAAGCTCGTCACACCCTTCGAGAGAGCATCTTCGCCGGCGAGTTTCACGATCGTGCGGAAACGCGTCTCCTCTTCCGCCTTCGTTAAGTGCGGGAGCTTTGCGCGCGCCCGCGACATTAAACCCTGCGCTGACTCTTTGAGCAGTCCCGTCGGCTCACCGGTCGAGTCCTTCACGATCTCCCCGCCAGCGGGGTTCGGCGTATTGCGTGTGACGCCAGCGAGTCGCAACGCTGCGCCGTTCACGAAGGAGGCGTGACCACTCGCGTGTTCGAGGATGACCGGATTGCGGGGGCTCGCGGCATCGAGTGACGCGTGAAGCGGCACCCCTTCCACGTTAGGCTGCGGTGCGCGAATCCATTTCTCTTGGTGCCACCCTCGCCCTTCGATGAGCGTGCCGGGTTTCGCGCTACCCGCGGCTTGACGAACCTGCGCGACGATGTCGTCCCAGGTCTGCGCCTTGGTCAGATCGAGTATCAGCTTCGATTCGCCGAGTCCAGTGTAGTGACCGTGACCGTCGATGAAGCCGGGAATGGCGAGTCGTCCCTGCAGATTGACGACGTGCGTCTTCGGCCCAACCCACTTCTGGATCTCAGCGTCCGTCCCGACAGCGGCAATACGGTCACCGCGGACGGCGATTGCCTGGGCTCGTGGGTGCTGCGAGTCGACCGTGAACAGGTCGCCATGGAGGAGGACGAGATCGGCACGGCTCTGGGCGTGGACCGAGCTGGTGGCCACGACGCAGAGCGCGGCAAGCAGGAGGTGACTCTTCGACACGGACTGGCTCCGATGAAGGCGGGATGATTGGACGACGAATGATGCCCACCGGTCCGGCACGGTGCCAGTGCGATGACCGAGACTGGATCTCTCCCCTGCCGTACGAGCGCCCGATATCGCCGTCGAAAGCTGCTATGATTTCTCTCATGCGCCTTCGTGCACGACTTCTCGTTCTCGCGCTTCCCGCACTTAGCTGCAGCGCCGCGGCGAAGCATCTCTACACAGCGCCAACGGTCGCGTTTCGCGGCGTGTCGCTCGAGAGCATCACGCCACTTGGCGGGCGAGTGCGAGTGAATCTCCTTGTTCGGAATCCGAATCCATACAGTCTCTCGACATCTGGGATGACGTATGAGTTGTTCGTGCTCGACACGATCGGGTTGGCGAGAGGGGTGGACACACTGCACCGCACCGTGGGTGGCCATGACTCCCTCCTTGTCGCGCTACCGCTGGACATAAGCCTGCGCGGAATTCTCGCGGCAGGGAACGCGGTCGTAGGCTACGGCATGGTACCATATCGACTCGTCGGCAGTCTCACTGCCGACACGCCGATCGGCTCGCGCCTCATTCCATTCGACCAGAAGGGTCAGTTCGCGCCCGTGAAGCCGCAGTGATGCTGGTCGTTGGGAGTTGGTGGTTGGTGATTGGTACGGATAACCGGGCCTTCCAACTCCCAACTACGAGCTCCCAATCACCAACCAGCCCCAACTACCTGCCTTCACGCCGGCGTCGGAATCGGCTTCGCCGGCGCGATCTTCTCGACCTCGCCACGCGCGCTCGTTAGGCGAGCCACCTCGACGCCGATCTGTTGCGATGCCTCGAGCACCGACGTAATGGGGCGAAGGTCCGTTTCGCCGCCGTGCAGACGCAGCAGATCGAGTCGAATCGACTCCAGTGCTGCCACCGCCTCGGCCAGCGATTCGCGCGCCCGCTTTTGCTGCTCGGACAAGCCCCCGTGCGCCGCGACGTCCAACGATTCGAGCTGCTCGACGTGAACTCGGCTGGCGGCAGCGTGCGCCTCGAGCCGCCTAACGACTTCCGGGAGCTCGGCGAGGTGGACGCGGTAGGACTTGGGGAGGGCGTCAAAAAGGTCACCAACGGCCAACCCGAGCGCCATCTCTGTCGGCCGGTAGTCGAGGGAGACAAGCCGGTCTCGACGCTTGGGAGTCAAGAGCCGCGTGAGAGTTGCGCCGGCGCGACTCGTCCAGAACCAGGTTCGCACGGCTCCCGTTAGGCGACGACGAAGCTCGCGCGGCAGGAACGGAACGCCGAGCGCGTGCGACGCGACGGCCGAAATGAAGGCCACGGCACCGGGGATGGCGACGGCCGCTGTCGCAAGCGCTCGGGCTGGAAGTCGATACGACACCCAGCGAAGCAACGAATACGGGTCGATCACGCCCGTGATCAGCAGCCCGAACAGAGCCGCGAATCCAATCGTTGCGCCGCGCAAGATCTGGAGCCCGGCCGACAGCTCACCCTCTCGCTCGAACGCGAGCTCCTCGCGTTTCTCTGCTTGCCAAAATCTTACGGCATGCTGGATGTCTGGCAGCGTATATCCCGCGCCAAGCACCTTGCGCAGCTTCCTCGCGTGAAAGGTGAAGCTTGGAATCGCCGGAAGGAGCATGAACGCGAGCGTTACTGGCCAGTCACCGTGCCGCAGCTCCGACAGCGTTCCGACAAAGAAGATGGTGCTCCACGCCATGTAGAGCGGCTTGAGCGGATCCGATGCCCGGAGCCACAGACGAAGTGGCGCAGGTAATTGCGTGCGGTTGGACGGCGATTCATCGAGCGCGTCCGCCATTGCTTCGCACGTCGCAAATCGCGCGGCGGCGCTCTTCTGGAGACATCGATCAATTGCGGACGACAGAGACCGCGGCACGCCAGGAACGGCCCGTGCCAGCGACGGCGCCGGTTCGCTCACCTGTTTTGCGAGCAGGGCCGGGAGGTTTTCGGCGTCGAACGGCAGGCGTCCTGAGAGCGCGAGGTACCCGACGATCCCGAGTGAGTAGAGATCGCTTCGTCCGTCCACGACGCCGGCAGTCGCCTGTTCGGGACTCATGAACTGCGCGGTGCCCACGACGCGTCCCGCGCTGGTTTCCTCATCCCCGGCGAGCGCGATGCCGAAGTCGGTGACGAGCGCGCGCCCGGTGGATCGCTCGATGAGAATGTTGTCGGGCTTCACGTCGCGATGAATCACGCCTCGCCCGTGTGCGTAGGCCAGCGCCCACGCGACTTCGCGCAACAAGCGCGTCGCGACGGACGGACTAAGGGGTCCACGCGCTCTCAATCTTTCACCCAGCGTCTCTCCGTCCACATACGCCATGGCGAAGTAGACGAAACGTCCCGCCTCACCGACGCGATGGATGGGGACGATGTTCGGATGCGAAAGCGAAGCCGCCATCCGCGCTTCGCGAACAAAGCGCTCGCGAAGATCGGGATCGGAGCTCGGCAGGACTTTGATCGCGACCAGTCGATTGAGCTGAACTTCGCGAGCGAGGTAGACGATACCCATCCCCCCACGACCCAGCTCCCTCTCGAGCGAGTACTCTCCCGCCAATGACGTCTGGAGCTCGAGAAATTCCGAGGCCACGCGCGATGCCATGTTCAGTCTCCTGGTCGAGTACCTCGCCTACGCGAGGAGGGCTCTCCAGGTTGCGAAGTAGACTCGCCTCGGAGCCTGATCAGGCTCCCAGCGGATGATTCACCATGACGGAAGTGGCGGGCGGCAGGCCCGAGTGGTTCGGTTTCCTGCTTTCGGCGCGCGACCTCGAGCGCGGTGATGCAGGCGGTCAGCCACACGGCGCCCGCGGCGAGGCCGCCCACGATATCGCTGAAGAAGTGCAGGCCCAGATAGAGGCGGCTGTAGCCGACCGCCGCGACCAGCACGAGGGTGAGGGCGATGGACAGCGCACGCCAGAGCCGCGAATTCGTTAGGCAGATAACGAAGTAGACGATCAGCCCGTAACCGACCAGCGCGCCGAGGACGTGGTTGCTCGGAAAGCTGAAGGACCGCTCGGTCGCGTATGCGACTTCAAAGATCGGCCGCTCGCGATGGATCGCATGTTTGAGCGCCCACGCCAACACCTCGGCGCCGGAGAGCGCGGCCAGCCAGCCGGCGAAGGGAAGCCATCCGCGCCGTGAAGCGTGCCAGAGGGCGAACGGAAGGCCAATCAGCGCCGTGGCCGACATGGTGCCGAACCGCGTAGCGAGAATCGACAATGCGACGCCGCGCTGAGTGGCCCCGGCATGCAGCACCTCGGCGAGATCGAGATCGAAGCGAACGATAGCGGTCTTCGAGAGCACGCTCTGCGCGATGGCGGCGAAGACCAGGAGCAAAACGAAGCTGACTCCCAAACCGAGCGTCAGATTGAGGCCGAGGTAATCCGCGGGCGAGAAACGACGGAAGAGGATGGACTGCGCGCGTGGCGAGCGTTCGGCGAGCCAGCGGACCGGGCGGGACAT
>DATEGN010000395.1:0-11665 GCA_035280125.1 Gemmatimonadaceae bacterium
GGCCGCGAGCGACCCTGCCAACCCGTACACGCTCACAGCAGCCGGTACGATCGAGAGTCGCAGCGTCGACATAGCACGGCGGCGGAGTCGAGGCGCGCTACTCGCCACGCGCGCGGGAGAAGTCATTCTCGTCGCGGAAGGGCGGGGGCGTCGCCTAACGATTCGCGCCGGCGTGAGTCTGGCTGATCTCACCGATGCCGCACGGGCGCTATTGAGGCGTCTCGTCGAAGCCAACGACGGCCGTCGCGACGTTACGATCGAGACCATCGACGGCATTCCTGCCGCGGCGAGCTCGTATGCTGCCGCATTCTCGGCGGCGGGATTCCGCGCGATCTCCAGCGGACTGCGATACTACGCTCCGGCGCGATAGCAAATACTATAAACACAGAAGCGTCATGTCCGAGACACGATTGTTGGCCAACCGAATCAAACGGACGGTCATCGGCCCAATGTGGCACGGCCCTTCGCTGTTCCAGCTACTCGAGGCCGTGACCTGCGAGCAGGCGACGGTGCGTCCCGCGATGTCCGTGCACAACATCTGGGAGCTCGTCCTGCACATCATTACCTGGGTCGACGTGCCGCTCGAGCGACTGGGCGGTTCGGCGCGAAAGGATGTCACCACGGAAGAAGATTGGCCGACACCTCCGAACACACCAAGCGAAGCAGCATGGCGGGCAACCATCGCTCGGCTCGAACAACGGCACCGCGCGCTCGCCGCGGCCGTGCGCGACATGACTGACGACCAGCTCGACGCGATAGTCGCAGGACACGAGTACACCGTGCGCGAGATGCTCCACGGCGTCGTCGAGCACGGCACCTATCACGGCGGCCAGATCGCCGTGCTCAAGAAGCTCGTCGCGCGCTGAGGCGCGCCTCGTTAGGCCTTGCGCTCCATCGCGAGCTCGGCGTCGAGGCTTGCCTTGTCTCGAAAAATCGTCGCGACCGCGCGCGTGCGGCTGCCCTCGATGAACCGCACAGCGACGTCGCGATCCTTCGCCACGCCGTCGACGTCGGCGTGATCCCAGTGCTCGGCATGGCCGACGTAATTGATCGATACATCGTAGTGCGCGCTCCAGAAGAACGGCACTTGATCGAATGGCTCTCGCGCGCCCAAGACATTGCGAGCTGCCGTCTGCCCCTGCCGCTCAGCGACGACCCAGTGTTCGACGCGTATCGGCGCCGCGCTGCGTGGATCCGGCCAGCGGGCAATGTCACCCGCCGCATACACGCGCGGAGCGCTCGTCTCGAGGTATTCGTTCACGACGACTCCCTTCTCGATGTGAAGGCCGGCATCCTGCGCCAACTGCAGTCGCGGACGCACGCCGACGCCAACGACGACGAGATCGGCGGGCAGTCGATTGCCGTCCGCGAGCGTCACCGCATCGCGTTCGATCTTGGTGGCTGTCTGCTCGAGATGAAATACGACGCCATGCTCTTCGTGCAGCGACTTGATGAATTGGCCCAGGTCACGGCCCATGACGCGTTCGAGCGGGAGCTTGTCGGGCGCGACCACATCGACCGTGCAATTCGGATTGCGCGTACGGAGCGACGCCGCCACCTCGAGACCGATGAAGCTTGCACCGATGACCACCGCGTGTGTGGCGCGCTCGCTCGCGGCAATGATTGCGCGACTGTCACGCAGCGAACGCAGGTAGTGAACGTGCGGCAAATCGGCCCCCGGGGTCGTGAGGCGAACTGGCTCCGCGCCGGTGGCGAGGATCAGGGCGTCGTAGGGAACTGACGCTCGACCTTCGACATAGACCGTTTTTCCGGATACATCGATCTTCGTTGCACGAGCCCGCACGAGACTGATGCGATGCTCATTGTAAAAGCCGGCCGGCCGTATCGGGATCCACTCCTCCGGTGCGTTCCCAGCGAGGTAGTCCTTCGATAGGTTCGGGCGATCGTACGGCGAACCCTCGTCTTCATCGATGACGGTGATGTCGCCGCGAAAGCCACAGCGCCGCAGCATCTCGGCCGCCGCCGTCCCGGCGGCACCAGCGCCAACGATTACGACTTTGCTCAAGTCGGAAGCGACGGAGGCGCCGGGGTATGTCGGTGCCAGCGGATCTCTTTCGACCTTCTCGCCGACGATGATTCGTGCACCTCGCCGCTCCACGCGCCAGCACGCAACTGGATTCAGCGCGGGGGCGCGAAGTGCCTCGCCGCTTCGAAGACTGAAACAGGCATGATGCCACGGGCAACGCACCGTGTCGTCTACGACCTCGCCCTCCGCGAGCGGCCCGCCGTAGTGCGTACAGGTCGCGCCGATTGCGAGATACTCGCCTTTCACGCGAGCAAGCAGCACCTGCTCCCCATTCGCGTGACCAAGCAGCTTCTCGCCGTCCTTGAGCGAATTCGCGTCGATACCCTCCGCGAGGTCAGGTCCGCTGAGTTTGCTCGCCGTGGTGTCCGCCGTCGCCATGAGCCCCTCCTCCGAAGAATCGTCGCCGGATTGGCGTGATTCGCCGCGACAATCATACCTTGTCGGCTCGACGAGTCTGACGCCGCACAACCCGCAACCCAGAGCTTCTTATGAACCCCGACGAATCGCTGCGCTATCCCACTGGCCGATTCCAGCGGCCGAATCGGCCACTCGAGGGCCTCGAACGCCGTCAGATGATCGACACGATCGCACGCGCGCCGAGCGACTTCCGCAACGCCATCAAGGGATTGTCGGACTCGCAGCTGGACACACCGTACCGGCCAGGCGGGTGGACCGTTCGCCAAGTCGTGCATCATGTCCCTGACAGCCACATGAACGCGTTCATTCGATTCAAGCTAGCCCTCACCGAAGACACCCCGACGATCAAGCCGTACGACGAGAGCGAGTGGGCAAAGCTCTCCGACGCCCGAGACACACCCATCGAGACGTCGCTCACGTTGTTGACGGCTCTTCACGCGCGGTGGGTTGGGCTTCTCAACGCAATGTCGCCGGGCGACTTCGGTCGCAAGCTGAATCACCCCGAGTGGGACGCACCGCTTTCCCTCGATTCAATGTTGGCCCTGTATGCATGGCATGGTCCGCACCATACCGCACACGTCACGAAACTGCGCGAGCGCATGGGATGGTGATGAACAGGTGCGAGGTTGCAGGTGATAGGGCGCTCGGCGACAGGTTTCTAGATGACGAGCGGAGCCCTGGCACCTAGCACCTAACACCTTTAAGATCGACGTCCACGCCACCTGGGAGCAGCGTGTCGACGGAGCAGTTGCGCGTTAGTCGAGGGATACGGCGGCGGGAACGACTCAGGCTTCAGGCAGTAGAGGCAATCGCTGAGCGGTTGTTGGGGCCGGCGCGAGGCGTGGCGCGGCGTGTGAGTGAGTCGGCCGCGCACGAGCTTCAGCGTATCGATCGCGAGTGCGATTTCACGCCCTCGGCACGCGCCGCGTTCCAGGATCTGCTCGCCTGGACTGGACAGCCCACGGTGCATGCGATCGCTCTCCCGGCGAATGACGAACCGTTCTGGTTCCGCGGGTCGCATTCCCTTGCCAACTACCAGTCGCGTCCGGAGCTGCCCTCCGCGTGCGATGTCCTCGTCATCGGCGCCGGTTTGACGGGTGCATCCACCGTGTATCATCTCGCTGAATCGTTAGGCGACCGTGCGAACGTCGTCATCGTCGACCAGGGAGACCCAGCGGGTGAAGCCAGCGGCCGCAATGGCGGCAACTTCGAGCTCATTCCAGAGAATTCGATTGGCGTATATGAAGGGCTTGCTCGGGAACGACTCGCTTTCTTGCGCCGTCGTTATGGAGGTCTGCCGATTGAAGTCGTGCAGGCTGAGAGCGAGCGGCAAGCCTCGTTGGTGCTCGGCTTGTCGCTCCGGAACCGGGACCTCCTCAAACAGATCATTCTGCGCGAGCGTATCGAATGCGACTTTGCGCCGCGGGGATGGCTGCATCTCGCCAGCACCGAGGAGGAGGAGCAGGGCATTTGTGAGGAGGTAATGCTCGCGGCTCAACACGGTCAGCGAATCGAGCTGTGGTCACGCCTCAAGATTCGGCAGGAGCTCGGATTCGAGAATCAGTATCTGGGCCGATTCATTCCTGGCGACGGCACGTATCATCCGTTCAAGTACGTCTGTGGACTCTTGCGTGCCGCGTTGCGACCGGGCGTCGAGCTGTACACGAGATGCCAAGTTCGTCATGTGACGTCGGAGGCGGACGATCGCCACGTGGTTTTGAC
This sequence comes from Gemmatimonadaceae bacterium, assembly GCA_035280125.1. Taxonomy (GTDB): domain Bacteria; phylum Gemmatimonadota; class Gemmatimonadetes; order Gemmatimonadales; family Gemmatimonadaceae; genus AG2. The sequence continues at coordinate 4,187 of DATEGN010000395.1, forward strand.
CGAGCGGGGCGTCATCATCGCGCGCTGCCTTGTCGTCGCCACGAACGCGTTCACGAGTCAGCTCTTTCCCGAGCTCAAGGCGATTCGCCCCCATCAGAGTCAGGTGCAGGTCACAGAGTTGGCGCCAGATCGAGCACGCGGGCGCGTCGTGACCTGCGAGCACGGTCCGGCATTCTTCAACCAGCCGCGTATGGGGGCCCGGAATGGCCTTGCTCCGCTGCTCATGGGTGGCGGCGCCGATCGTCCGATGACGAGCCCTTCTTCGCGGCGCCGTTCGGCCCGCGTGCACACCGAGTTGCTCGGCATCCGCGATCGCTTCTATCCCGAGTTACGCGGGCGTCCGCCCACGTCCGAATGGGTCGGAGCAATGGGATTCACCCCCGATCAGTTGCCCGCCATTGGCTTCCTGCGGCCGGGGATCATCGTCGCGGCCGGGTACAACGGCTATGGCGGCAGCTACACGACGGCAGCCGGGCTCGCCGCGTCCGAGATGGCGAGAACGGGGTGCGCGCCCGATTGGGTGCCCGAAGACGTCTTCTCGCCACGTCGCCTAACGACGAGCGAGCCGATCTTCATGACGGAGCGCGACGGCCTCTGGCGCATCGCGACGTCGCTCTGTCGGCAGCTCAAAGCGGTCAATCATCAAATCTCCGAGGCGTTGACGTTGCGCGGTGACGAGACCGCCTCCGCCGTGCCTCGACAGGTCGCGCCGCGTGTGTCGCGGATGGTTCGCGTGCTCGGGACGGAAAGCACATCCGCAGAATCGATCGACCCGGCGCTCGTGCTGGCTTTCCCGGCGTTCAGGAGTTTCACTATCGACGAAGTCAGCGAGCTGCTCCGCTCGATGCAGCGCTGGGACCTCGCGCGTGGTTCACTCCTGTACAAAGAGGGCGAAGAAGGGCACACCTGCTTCGTCGTCATCAGGGGTGTCGTCGACATCAGCGTGAAGGTGCGCGGCCAGCCGCAACTGCTCGCGCAGCTCGGGCCCGGCAGCATCTTCGGGCAGGCGAGCCTCATCGATGGGGAGCCACGCAGCTCCAGCTGCTCGATGCGACGCAACGCCATTCTCGCCGAGATCGACAGCATATCCTGTGAGCGTTTACTGAACAATCGGAGCGCACTCGCGCTCAAGTTGTTGGCGGCGCTGAATCAGGGACTCGTCGCGGCTCTCCGCAGCGCGGATCGACAGCTGATGCGGCTGAACGCGCAGCCGGACGGCCCGTGGAGTGCCGATGGCACCGACGCGGATCTCGCGCCCGAGCCCCTCGTCGAAGGGCCTTCCGCGGAGCGTTAGCGCTCGCCCGCAGTCGTACTGGCGACTGCCGACGCGCGGTCGACGACGAGATCGAACTTCACGACGAGCCGATTCTCGGTGCGCAAGACGCCGAAGAGCGCCTTCGGCGGAGAGATGCCGTAGTCCGTCATCAGGATCGGAAGTGCTCCTTGAGCACGCAACGATCCATCGCGCTGTTGCCGCACCTCGACCGGTACACGCACGACGCGCTCGCGCCCCGCGACGCGCAGTGTGCCCTGCATAACGAGCGAATGTTCCGGATCGCCCGGCTCTCTCGTGACGACGTCGAACTTGCCGACAATTTGTCGGCATTCCGGCGCATCATCGGCGCGGAGCGCCTTGTACATGATGTTGTCCATCTGACTGCGGCCGCAGGTCAGCGCGTACGCAGGGACGAGGACCTGGACGCCGCGCACGCGATCGACAGAGCCCATTCCGTCGTACGTGTTGTCGTCGAGATCAATGGATGCATCGAGCGAGGTAGCATCGCAGCGCCAATCGCGCACGTTCGAGCTGCCCTCGAGCCATAGTCGGCTGTCAGGTCGTACACTGAGTCGTAGCGGCATCACTCCAAGGCTGGATCGCTTGAACGATTGGGCGGGAAGAACAGACCCGGTGATCGCTACGAATATGAGGCTCTTGATGACGATTTGCTTCATGCTGCCTTCTCGGGCACTGGCGTCAACAACGACATCTGTCTCCTGCGGGCGCCTTTGCCCTGCTCGTCTGAGTTTCGGATCGCGGCGGGACTCTTTACAGTCTCATAAGGCAATGCGAGTGCCGCGGTCCATCGCCGTTCATCGTGTCCTCTACAATTGGACGATTTGACAACGGCGGCGTATCCGCGCTGTCACCTCATGGGAGTGATATTCGTCACATGGAATGACAGGTCGCATCGTGATGCAGACACGCGTGCTTAACGTTGGGTCGCGTGAGGCGTCCTCCATGCGCGCGCCGCTCACCGTCCTCGCCGGCGCGTGCTGTGAACGCGGCGAGGACGGACGACCATCGTCCCTGTGCAGGAGGATGCTTATGCGAAACGTCTCGTCAGCGTTGGTGACCCTCTCACTCGTTATGCTCGGCGGCGCGAGTGCCATTGCGCAAACCCCCACGCAAGCCGGAGCGCCGATGACGGCGGCCGACTCGGCACACAGGCGCGACTTGCGCCATGACAGGCGCGACGTGCGCCGCGATCGGCGCGACATCCGCCAGGATCGACGCGACATCGGTCAGGACAAGAGCGACATCCGCCACGATGATCGGGATCTGTCGCAGGACCGCCGGGACATTCGCCAGGACCGCCGCGAACTGCGTGAAGCGAAGCGAGAGGGCGATAGCGCCGAGGTGAGGAAGGAAGCGCGCGACCTGCGTAAGGATCGGAGAGACATACGGCACGACGAAACGGATCTGCATCACGACCGCAAGGACGTGCGCGAGGATCGACGGGACGTGCACCAGGATCGGCGCGACGTGCGTCAGGATCGTCGCGATATCCGCAAGGACAAGAAAGAGAAGCCGTAATTCGGCCTTGCTGACGGACGAACAACGAGAGCCCACGCGATTTCGCGTGGGCTCTCGTGATTCTTCTCGCTTCGCTCGATTATCCCGCTGATGCCCCAACGGCTTCTTCAGCGAGCGCTTGCTCCGTCGCCATCGCCGCGTGCTGCGGTCCCGCTGTCTTTACCCATGACCGCAGCACCTCGGCGACGCTCCACGCTTGCGCAATGCATCCGCGGGGCAAATATGGTTCCACTGCGTCGAAAATCTCTCCGATAGTGCCGAGCCCGTAGTGGTCGAGAGCGGCGATGCTTCCGTCGAGGAAACGGCGAGCACCGATTCCATCTTCTGGATGAACCTTGAGCCACGCGTCGATCCACGGACCAATGAGCCACGCCCACACGGTGCCCTGGTGATACGCCGCATCGCGAGCGCGGAGATCGCCGAAGTAACGCTCCTTGTAGTCAGGATCGCCGGGTGCGAGTGAGCGCAGACCGACTGGCGTGAGCAGTCGTGTCTGTATGACGTCGAGCACTCGTTCCCATCGTTCGCGATCCAACACGGGATAATCGAGCGAAATCGAGAAGATCTGGTTGGGACGACAGTGCCGCGAGTCTCCATTCTCGCCGTCGACGACGTCATAGAGGTAGCCGAGCTCGTCGCTCCAGAAGCGTTTGTTGAACGACGCGCGCGCCCGCTCTGCCGCGTCGGTCACGGTCACCAGAAAACTGTCTCGCTCGCGTTCCTCCTGGATCCACTTGGCCAGTAAACGAAGCGCGTTGTACCAGAGCGCATTGATCTCGACGGCTTTGCCGCGTCGCGGCGTGACGACCCAGTCATCGACTTTGGCGTCCATCCACGTGAGTTGGTAACCCTCCGCACCCTGGACGAGCAGGCCATCCTTGGGATCGACATGAATGCCGAACCGGGTGCCTCGCAGATGATGTTCGATGATCGACTGCATCGTCGGCAGCGCCCTAACGAGGGTGCGCCGGTCATTCGTCAAGTCGACATAGCGACCCAATGCGTGGAAGAACCATAGCGTCGCATCCGCCGTGTGATAGAGTCCTTCGTTGCTCCCGTCCGGGAACATGTTGGGGATCAAGCCGTCGCGAACGTAGTGCTCGAAAGTGCGCAGAATGAAGCCAGCCTCGCGATGACGGCCCGTCACGAGCGTGAGGCCTTCGAGACTGATCATCGTGTCGCGACCCCAGTCCGTGAACCAGTGATAGCCCGCGATGACCGATCGAATTTCGTCGCCCGTTGCGGAGGCGCGCGTCGCGTCGACGAGGCGATACGCTGGCGTGAAGATGAACTGATCGGCCGCGAGCACGAGCTCGGCGGCGACTTCGTCCGCGGTCTCCGGATGAGTTGCGATTGCGGAATCGAGGAGACGCCGACGCCGCTCCTCTTCGCAGGCGAGAGCCTCCGTTGGCGGAAGCGCCGACATGACCAATTCGGCTTCGGCCGAAGCGACGAGTGTCACTGGTTCGTTAGGTACGAGCTCGATCTCGAAATGGCCAGGCGCCCACAGTGTTCCTCTGAACTCGTATCCACGCTCTTCTTCCACCGGGTAGAGAAACTCGCTCGTCACGCGTTCTTCGTGCACGAACGCCGCTTTGGCGCCATCGATGCGCATGCGTAGCGGCGGCAGATTCGGGTCGCCGGAGTCGAAGACGTAATAGCCGGCCGACTGCGACAGCGAATAGCGCGTCTTGATCTGCAGATTCACCGGCGCTTCGTACGACCGGAAGTGCAGCGCCGGATCGAGCTCGAGCTGAACCGGACCCTCCCCTCTTGTTAGGCAGTACTGGACGTAGACTGTGTTCTGCTTGTGCGGCATGACGACACGCTTCTCGATGCGCGTGCCAGACCACTCGTACTCCCAGATCGGCAGACCAGCTTCGAGCCGAAAACCCGCAAGCCGGCGCGCAACGGCGGGGTCGAGACGGCCCGCGACACGCTCCTCGCCACCCAGAGGTGTCGGCTCGCCGCCGCTGTCACAGACCCGCTCGCCGAGGTGGTTCAACATGACGAGCCGCCCAATCGGATTTGCTAGCACGGCGACAAGCATTCCGTGATAGCGACGCGTATTCACGCCGGCGACGGTACCAGACGCGTAGCCACCCAAGCCATTCGTGACAAGCCATTCGGATTCGACAAGGACCTTCGCGCCTTCGTCCTCTCCGCGAGGCACGACCAATGGCCGTGCGATTCTATCGAGCAGTCGTCTCATATCGGGCTTTCCACTGGGCTCGAGCGTCCTTTTCCGTTGTTGGTTGCTGCGGCGCCCGTGACGCGCCATCCGCGAATACCGGCGCGAGGAGAACCGTGGATTCCGCTGGCAGTATCCAGGCGCCTTCATCGCTATCGAGCGGTGGTGTACCGCAACCCCCGTACACCGGATCCTCTGAAGACCACATCGTCCGCCAAACCATGCGATTTGGTGCTGCAATGAGTGGATCGGCCAGCGGCTCAGCCTGCAGTCGTTGCCCGAGATTCACCGCGATGAGTCGATCGAGCTCTCGTCGCTCACCGAAAAGGCGCAAAACAAACGCACGCTCGCCGAGAACCGAGCCGTCGAGGGCGCGAGCCAACAAGCCGCTATCGTGATTCTCCGGATCGTTGACGCCCTGACGTCTCAGCGTTTCATCCATGCGTCGCAGGCGGACGAGATCCCGGACCAGGGCGAGGGCGCCGGCGCGACTCTCGTCATTCCGCTCAGACCAATCGAGCTTGCAGCGGGCGAAGGCTGTTTCACTCGACGGGTCGGCCAAGCGCGCCGTGATTTCCGGCGTCGCAACGTGCGCGAATTGACCGAGGAACTCAGCGCGGCCACGACGGACGAGAGTCGCAAGGTTGGGATTATGATCGGCGAAATAGAGAAATGGCGCGGACGCGAGGAATTCCTGTCCCTGGAACAGCATCGGCGTTTGAGGGAGCAGTAAGAGCAGGGTCATCAACGCACGGTACCTGCTCGGTGAGGTCAGCTGATGGACGCGAACACCGAATGCGGAGTTCGCGACCTGGTCGTGATTCTGTATGAAGTTGATAAACCGGGCGGGCTCGATATCGAACGCGAGCGTACCTCGCCGATTATTCTGCCAGCGATACCATTGCCCCTGGTACAGAAATCCGTACTTCGCCGACGAGACGAATTCCTGCGCGGTGCCACGGTAGCCGCTGTAGTACGCTTCATCGCGACCGGTGAGCGCAACCATGGCCGCGTGATGAAAATCGTCGTTCCACAATGCGTCGAGTTCGTAGCCGCCCGCCGTCCCACGACGAAGGAGCGGCGCGCGCTGCGGTTCGTTCTCGGCGACGACGATCGTCGTTCGGGCGCGCGCCGTCTCGCGAACGCGCTCACCGATCGCGGCGATGATGTTCGGCGAGGACGAATCGAAGATCTGCTGCGTCGCGTCAAGGCGCAGACCGTCGAGGTGAAACTCGTCTATCCAGTACGCAGCATTCGTGAGAAAAAACTCGCGGACTGCCGTCGAGTCGTCACCGTCGAAGTTCAACGCTTCGCCCCATTCGGTGTTTCCCTTGAAGTAGTTTTTACTAAACTCCTTCAAGTAGTTGCCGTCCGGGCCGAGGTGGTTGTAGACGACGTCAAGAATGACGCCGATGCCGTGTGCATGGGCCGCGTCGACGAACGCGCGAAGATCACCGGGGGCGCCATACAGGTGCGATGGCGCGAATAGCGACACCCCGTCATATCCCCAGCCGAATCGCCCCGGGAACTCGGCGACCGGCATGATCTCGATGATGCTGACCCCGATGTCGACCAGGTCGCCAAGGTGCTTCGCTGCGGCCGCGTAGCTGCCGGCAGACGTGAAGGTCCCGATGTGGAGCTCATAAATGAGGGCGCCGGAAAGCTTCGGCCCGCTCCAACCGCCATCCGTCCACGAAAAGCCACGCGCATCAATGATTTCCGAGGGCCCGTGTGGGCCGTCCGGCTGAAAGCGAGAAACCGGATCCGGGAAATCCCCGATCCCGTCTAGGCGAAGCTTGTAGCGGCTACCCGCACCGTGGGTGCCCACGACACCAGAGAAGTACCCATTTCCCTCAGGCTCGAGCTCTGACAGCTGCAATTCGCGACCAGCTCGATCGAGCTCAACGAAGCAAACGACCGAACGTGCAGGTGCCCACACTCGAGCGTGAACGACCTCGTCGGGGCCGATTTCCACGCCTATCGGATAGTGTCGCCATGCTGGGAGTGTCGGTGAGATCGCCGTCGTTGGATTCGCCATGACGATTGCAATCCGGGCAGGATCGGTACCACACTCAAGCCGTGCTGCAGAGCTGGTCGGACACGTGCAACACGAGGCGAAATTTCATGTTATGTTACTGTGACCTGGCTCACACCACACGTGACTCGCTTCACAGCGAGGGCGTCTCTCCATTGCGGGGACGACGTATGCTAAGCCGTCCGCTCTTTCGCTCCCCTTCGATCCGTCATATCTCTTGGGGACCCGCAACATATGCCTCAACCGACCTCCTCTCCTCCCCCCGCGCCCCATTCTCTCAGCTCTCCCGACCTGAAAACATCGGGAGCGAGGCTGGACATTGAGCGGACTGAACAACTGGATGCACTTCGTCAGGCACTCGGCTCCGCGCTCTCGGTAATAGCGATTCTGGGCCGGGATCTCGACGAGGACAGCGAATGGGGCAGCGCCGCGTTTCTT
>DATEGN010000396.1:0-2010 GCA_035280125.1 Gemmatimonadaceae bacterium
GAAGCGAAGCGCGAGGATTGGAGTATGGATCCGTTCATCCTGAACGAGAAGGACGGCTACTTCTACGGTCGAGGCACGGGCGACGACAAGGCGCAGGCGGCGCTCTGGATCGCGAACCTGATTCGTTATAAGCGCGAGGGATTCAAGCCGGATCGTGACATCATCGTCGCGCTCACCGCCGACGAGGAAGGCGGCGGCCCGTACAACGGTGTTGAGTGGTTGCTCAAGAACAAGCGCGAGCTCATCGATGCCGACTACGCCCTGAACGAGGGCGGATGGGGCGACGCGGTGAACGGCACCAAGGTCTCCAACGATTTGCAGGTGAGCGAGAAGTACGTGGTGAATTATCGGCTCGAAGTGCGAAACAAGGGTGGGCACAGCTCGCTGCCCGTCGCCGATAACGCGATCTACCACTTGGCAGGCGCGCTCGATCGGCTGTCGCGATTCGGTTTTCCGCTCAAGACGAACGACGTCACGCGCGCGTATTTCAAGGCGATGTCGACAATCGAGAAGGGCGCGATGAGCGCGGACTTCGCGGCGGTGGCGAACGGCGACACGGCGGCGATGATGCGCGTGGCGCAGGCGTCCACGCCGATGAACGCGACGCTGCGCACCACGTGTGTCGCGACGATGCTCGAGGGCGGACATGCCCTGAACGCGCTTCCCCAGCTCGCCGCGGCGACGGTGAACTGCCGCGTGCTCCCCGAAGACAGCGTCAACTACGTCACGGAGACATTGCGCGGCGTGATCGCGGACACGGCGGTGAAGCTGATCGTCAACGGCGCACCGCACGGAGCACCACCGTCACCGATGCGTGAGGATTTACTCAACGCGGTGAGCGGTCTGACGTCGGAGCTGTGGCCCGGTGTGTCGACGGTCCCGATGATGGTCATGGGCGCGACGGATGGGGCGTACCTGCGCGCGGCCGGCATTCCGACCTATGGCGTGCAGGGACTTTTCTACGATCGCGACGACATTCGCTTCCACGGCCGCGACGAGCGGCTCAAGGTGCAGTCGTTCTATGAGGGGCAGGCGTTCTTGTATGAGCTCGTGAAGCGCTTGGCGAGCGCGCCGAGCGCATGAAAAGGACCTTGGTAGCCCACTGTCATTCCGAGCGAAGCGCCTGCACCGAGCACAGTCGACGGGAGGAGTCCGCTGACGCGCGAGCCTTTGAGTCGAGATAACCTAACGAGAGAGGAGTCGGCTTCGCACGAGCTGGGTCTGCTTCGCTTTTTGAGGCCGGAGCGGCAAGAGCGGTTCCGCCACCTTCTGAGCAGCGCGAAAGGGCGTACCAAGCTGCGCCGCGCGCTGGCTCATTTTCGTGACCTCGACCCCGCTGTGTGTCAGCCGATTCCGTCATCGATGCAGCGGTCAGCTGGTATCGAAGCCATCCTGTCTGAGCGCGGGGCACCCGCGATGTGTTATGCGATCTCCGAGGACGACGCGTTCGACGGCATGCTACTGTCATTGCGCGAGGCGCTCGATGCGATTGTGGGCAGCGGAAGTGGAACGCTGCTGTCCTGTATTCCAGGTCGCCTCGGCTATTACGAGGAGGAGGGGCCGAAGGTTCGATTTATCCTCGTTGCGCCCGACGCCTGACGGTATGACGTGAGCGCTTCGACTCGGCTTCGCTCGTTAAACTTGGAACTATGGATCTGGTCGATCTTCACTCACGATCTGCGCTCGACGACGCCGTCGAGACGATGCGACGGTTTCAGGCGCCGTGGGGCGTCGCCGGCGGGTGGGCCATCGAGCTTTTAGTGAACCAGCGACTTCGCCGCCACGCGGATATCGATGTCGCGATTCTGCGGGCGCATCAATCGCGTTTGTGGACCGACCTCGAGCCAAACGCCGTGCAGGTCGTCATCGACGGAGCGCTGCGCACCTGGGACGCGAGCGACTGGATTCCCCCGCCGATTCATGAAGTCCATCTTGGCTGGGCGAATGGATCACGGCTCGAGATCCTGCTGAATGAACATGACAGCACGAGCGACGAGTGGATCTACCGGC
>DATEGN010000397.1:0-11328 GCA_035280125.1 Gemmatimonadaceae bacterium
TGCGCAATCATCGGCATCGAGCCTAACAAGCGGCTCGGCGTCTATGTGCTGGAGAACCTCGACCACGCGGAGCTACGGCATGGCTTGATGTACAGTGTGTTCGACCTCTTCGAGAATGGCCCGCACCGTGACTGGAGCACTGATCTCAAGCCGATCTTTGCACCGCGCCCACGCGCGACCGTGGCGCAGACCGGGCGCGCGACGTCGCCTCCGTCGCTTCCGCTCGAGCGTTATGTCGGGACGTACGCCGACTCGGCTTATGGCGACGTACGCGTCACACTGCAGAACGGCGTCCTACAAGCAGCGATCATCACCGATGCCACCGAGCCACTCGAGCCGGTGAGCTTCGAGGCGTTTCGCACAAAGCCGAGCGGCGGCGCGCGCCCGACGGTGTTGACGTTCGTTCCCGATGGAAACGGCGACGTGAGCGCGGTGCGCGTGTTCAACCTGCCATTCGCTCGCGTGCGCACTCAGCGATGAGCGAGGCAGTTGCCTCCCGCCGCGGGTTCGCGTGCGTCGTCGCCGATGAAGGGATGGAAGTGGTGGCCGCTCGCGAGTTGCTCCGGCGTGAAGCTCGCGAACTCACGAAACTCGGCGATGAAATGCGATTGATCTGCGTAGCCAAGGCGAGCCGCGAGTCTCGACCAGCCTCCGGCGTCGTGGGGATGCTGGACGTAGCGCAGTCCGGCTCGGAATCTCGCCAAGCGCGCGTACAGCTTTGGCGCGACGCCGATGTGCTCGAGAAAGAGGCGCCCGAGATGCTGTGGCGATACGCCCGCCAGATCGGCCATGCGGGCGACGCTCACGGCACCGCCGGCGCGTCGAACGAACGACGCCAGCTCGGCGATTTGCAGCGCACGAGCACTCGGGGCCGCGGAGCGCAATCGTCGCATGAGACATTGCTCAACGACGTCCAGCGTCGCCTGCTCGGCCGGGAGCGCGAAATCGTGCCACACGTCGCCTAACGGGAGAACGCGATCGGTGATCTCCGCGGCGGTGACGCCGAGCAAGGCGGCGTTGCCGCGTGGCCGAAGGTAGACCGCAACCATCGCTGACCGCTCCGGGTCAGGCTGCGTCGCGTACGTGACGGGCCCCATCACCGTGGCGCCCCTGGCGGCACATGCTTCCCAGGCATGCTCACGGTACTCGACGCCAAGGGCGAAGAGCAGCGACGTCTGGGCATCGGCGAAGCTTGGTGTCAGCTCGCGATCGTTGCCAACGTAGAACTCGCGTACCGGCACGCGCGCTCGAGCGGCTCGATCGGCGGGCCCATAGTACGCCAGCGCCCGCACGTGCTGGCGCAACTCGGGCCGCGGCGCGAATTCGCGATAGACGGAGAGCGGCGCACATGCCGCGGTGCGATGGTCCATTCGTGCTCAACCTTCCGCGTCGTGGACGCCATGATATGACAAAGCCGCGTTCGCGGCCAGCTATGGCGATGCAGGTTGCTTGAGCTCGGGCTGCGTGAACGACCAGTGATTGTGAATGATTCTCCATTTACCCGCCGAGCGCCGATACACCTCGGTTGCGTTCCAGTGCACCGTTCTCGGTGAGCCGTCCGCATTGTGCACGTGACTCAGCAGGTTGAATGACAGCACGGCGACGTCGCCCGAGCGTTGCACGCGGGGGTCCACCATGTCGTACGAGTCGATCTTGATCTTGCCGATGAACGGCTGAAGCCTGGCTTTCATCGCGTCGATGCCGTCGACGCGCCGCTCCGTAAAGGGATCGAAATACGTGACGTCCGAGGCATACGTCTCGATGTACCCCTGCGGGTCACCTCGGCCCCAGCGGTCGAGCGCTGCTCGCTCGAGAGCAACGATCGTATCCGCCACCGATGGGGCGTGTTCGCTTGACGGTGTCGGCAAAGGCCTGCGCCATGCGACCGCGATCGTCGCCGCCACCGCAATCGGCAGTGCAATGAGTGGTCTTTTCATTGTGCAGTCCGGTGAGGTTTGGCGGTATCGTAGGGCGGACTGCGCGGAGAGTATAGGAAAAATTGAACACTGGGTCAGAGCCCATGGCTGGCCGCAATCTCGTAATGCGCAGATTTGGCGTCGAATCGCGTGAGATACCGACGGCGCTCGTCGGGAATGATGGCCGTTTCATAATCGTCGTGCCCGGCCGCGGCGCGGACATCATCGAGCGAGTCCCAGAGCAGGATGGTGATGAACTCGACTTCTGTGCCGAGATGCCGTCGGAGCAGATAGCTGCCCCTGTAACCCCTCTTCTTGCTGATGCCAGGCAAGAGCTCCGGCTTGAGCATATTTTCATACGCCTGGGCGTCATCAGGCCTGGTGTATCCGTGCCAGACTCGTGCGATCATCACGTACTCCACAAAAAGGGAATGACGCTGAAGCTATCCCCACCAGTGCCGCGACGAGAGCGACGAGCGTCAGCACGGCGGCGGAGAGCGCGATCACCATCGGGTCCCAGGCCGCGAGCTCGATGAGAAGCGACTCAGCGCCGTTTGTGACTCAGCGCCGTCTGGGACCTTGCGCCGTTCAGTACGCACACGCGCGTGCGGGCATTCTGCCATCGTGACGTCCGCATGGCAATCCTCCATATTCGGCTGCGATGAGCGATTCGGAGATGGTCATCTCGTTCCAGAGTGAGCGAAACCTCTGGTATATTCAGCGCGGCGATGCGACGGCCGTGATCAGCGCTGAGGACATGGTGAACGAATACCACCGCTGGCACCGCACGGGGCGAGCGGGCGAGTGGCGCCGTAACGCTGAAGCCTTCTGTCGCCAACGGATCGAGGGGCTTGCGCCGCGGCAAGCCTAACGACTTCTCCGTAGCCAGCCTAGTCAGCGGAGGGTGGGCCATGCGTGGGCAAGCGCGATGCCTGACGAAACGACGCGCAGCTGTTTCAGTCGCGTTGTTCCTCGTTGCGATCTGTACGCAGCCGCTCGGCGCGCAGCTCACACCCGGCGACCATGTACGGATTCATCAGCGCGAAGGCTGTTGTGAGGTCACGACCAGCGGCACGTTTGCTTCATTGACGTCGGACTACCTGGCAGTGATTGCTCGTGAGGAGCACATCAGTATCGCGCGGGACAGCATACTCTCGATCGAGCGCGCCGCGCCGGGGGCAGGTCATGGACGCCAAGGGGCACTGATCGGGCTCGTGAGCGGCACGTTTGGCGGATGGCTCATCGGTGACGCGATCAGCAAAACAGTGCCTGACGGGGACTACTCGGGTTTGGTAAAGTTCGAGGGTACGATCATCACGACAGCCGCCGGCGGCCTCGTTGGCGTTCTCATTGGCGCGATCATCGGTTCGAATGTGCACGATGAGGTGTGGCAACGCGTTCAACTCCCGCCGCGGGTGAGCGTTCAGCCTCACTGGGGAAGCGACAGGAGAACGCTTGGCATTGCGGTCGTGGCTCGCTTTTAGAGTAGGGCGCCACCAGGCCGCCAGGCATCGAACTCCTCGAACGGCGCGAGGCTCTAGCGGCGCGCCGTTCGAGACTTGCGCCGTTACGGTAGCCGTAGCCCATCCCGGATGAATGCTCCCAGGTGGAGATCACCCAGTGACCACGTCTTCGCCCGCCCGCCGGCACTTGATAGAAGGCCCTGTGTCCGGTCTGAGGCCACCTTCCCTTCGATCAGATCCCGCTGAAGCGCGGGAGCGACGTTCAACAGGTTCCCGTCGCTCTTCTCACGTTCCGCACCCTGCCGGCTCGCACGCCGCCATCGCGTCAATCGAGAGGCGGCTGATAGGGCGCTTCGATGTGAACCGAGACGGCGGTCTCGCCCCAGTGGATCCGCATGATGGTCTTGTTGCGCAGGACGAGCGGGAAATAGATGGCGAGCGTCTCCATGTGGGACAGGCGCTCGGGCGTTACGGGGACACGTAACGCATCCAGAGAGGATCCCGGATAGGGTTTGTGAAACACGTGCACCGCGTGACTCATGATGAGGGTCCACGGAGCCGACTGCCGCGGAACCAGCCAGAGCGTATACTCGCCGGCTTCGAGCTTCTGCCCCTCGATCATCACATCGTGGTTGAACGTCATGGTGGTCGCCGAATCTGCGCCCGGGTGCCAAACGCTATCCCACGGGACGAGCTGGCCGAACAGCACACGACCGCGCGCTACGGGACGTCCATAGGTCACGAGGATCTCGGTAAATGCGACGTTCTGCAGCACGCTTCCCCGTTGACTGAACGGATATCCTTGCGCGGCTCCGCTGCCGAACGGAATGGAAATCATCAACGCGAGACACGAAAGAAAGCCGCGCATGGGCCAGTGCCTGGTCACGGGAAGTCCGGCAGCGAACCAACGAACCAATATCTGAGTAGGCGTATCCGTCGTCAAAGGTGGGAGTTCACAGCTCCGACCTGGCGAGAACAGGCTGGGCGGCTTGGCCCGTTCCAATCTCTATCATATTGGCCCCCAGCGAGCCACGCCGCCTAACGGCCGGCGATCTCGTCGCGGTCGTCGAACCCTTCGACACGATGTTCGCTCTGTTGAGCCGTTCGATCGCCGACGTTGCGGCACGTGACGTGCGCGCGCTTCGTTCTACAGACTCTCACCCACTCGATACCGAGAGGTCGTTCGCATGTCCCGGCCCATCGTGCTTGTCGGTCTTGTTATGCTCGCTGCGTGCGAACAGCCCCTTGCTCCTGCTCCGCGACTCGAGCAATCCGTCGCGCCCGTCATGTCGCGCGCTGCAGATCCTGTGACCACGATCAGGCGGGATACCACGCTCTCTGTCGATGGAACGACGGTTGTCGACCAGTGCACCAACGAATCGATCGTTCTCAGCGGATCGATTCATGTCATGTCGACAATCGAGGAGACAGCCAACGGCGCAACGCTCCACTCTCGTCTCCACACGAAGCACGTTACGGGCGTTGGCCTCGTTACGGGAACCAACTACCGATTCATCGAATCCATGCGGGAGACCGAGACCGTCGTGTTCGTTCCAAGCAGCGGCTCCGGCGAGGTGGCGATACACACGCGCATCATCAGCCTGGACGGATTGGAGAATTCCTTCGCCGACATCGTATTCACCTTCACCTTACCGTCCTTCACGCCAACGTACAAAGTCAACAGCCTGCGGTGCGTCGATTCGGACCATTCGGAACGCTGACGGCGTCGGATTCCGATGCAGGCTCGACCTGTCGTGTTTAGCGCTCGTTTATCGTAGTTGACTGCAGAGGGACCAAGCGGGTTCTGGCACTCGGCAGTTCCAACCGAGACTCGAGCAATGCCCACCAAGAGAGATTCGGCGATTGCCGTCGCCCTCATTGGCGCCGTCGCCAGCGTTGTCGTTACGTGGCTCACCACAAGACACACCCAACCTGAATCGCCACCCTCGAGGGGTGATTCGGTGTCGCTGGCGAGCGCGCTGTCTGCGTATCCATTGGCCGGTCGCATCCTCGACGATTCGACGAAGCAGCCGATTGTCGGCGCCCGCGTCACGATCGACTTGGATAGCGTGAGCGTGCCGAGGTTGAGCGAGACCGGTGGCGTGTTCGCGGCGTCGGTGCCGATCAAGAGCTCGAATCATCTCGCCACCATCCTTGCCGCCGCCGAGAAATACGATAAGGGAGAGTTTCCGATTGTGCTCAAGCAGGAAGGCGTCGTGATCGACGTCCCGCTTCATCGGTCGGGTGGTGTGTCCCCACAAGGCACTCCTGTACCCCCGACGACGCGAACGAAGACAGCGGTGTCTCAAAACGCCGCGGCCGCGCCTGACACCAAGTGTGAGCAACTGCTTCAGCAAGAAGTGCGGACGTCTACCCGCCCAATGACACAGATAAGCAAGTCAGGGTCGGCCTCGCGGGTTTTGGGTCGGAGCGTGTCTGCCGTAGCGGTCTCCGCGTGGCGCAACTGCCGAGATTCCGCGGTATCGACAAGGTCCGCAGCGCCTGCGCGTTAGGCAGGGAGCAACAATTCCCAGGGAGGACACATGCCAATACACCGGAGCATGAGATCCGCAGTCCTCGAAAGCGTCGCAATGATCGCGATGTTCGCTGGACCTGCCCAGGCACAACAACCGACGCTTCCATACCAGTATTCGGCAAAGATCGTTTGCGGCACCCAGCGGGAGATGCAAGGAGTCGTTCCCCAGGCGTACATGACAACCGTGAACGTTCATAATCCGAGCGACTCCCTCGCCATCTTTTTCAAAACGCTTCTCGTAACGCTCCCGCCGGGTGGTCAGCGCCCAGTACCCCCTTCGCGGCCGACCTTCACGGACACCCTGCGGCCGCAATTCGGATTGGCAACTGATTGCGCGGATCTACGGAAGCGCTATCCGAACACGCCGGCCTTCTTCGAAGGTTTCGTCCTGCTGCAGAGCAGAGTCAGCCTCGATGTCGTGGCCGTGTACACCGTTCCCGGGGGTATTGACGTAGTTCACGTTCCCGAGCGCATCCGGAGAGGCTAAAGTCCGCGTGGGAAGCGTGACCTAACGAGGAGTCGCTCGGCGAGCTCGATACTTCACCTACCTCAACCTCTGAGTCCGAGACTTTGCGCGCTCGCCTGCGTGAGCGACGGCGTCGCCAGCACTGACGGCAGCGGCGCGCTCGCGAGCGCGAAGCGGAACGTCGCACCGCCGTCGGCGTTCGTTGCCGCCCATAGGCGGCCGCCGTGCGCCTCGACGATGTCGCGCGACATTGCCAAGCCAAGCCCCGTTCCGTCTGTCTTCGTCGTATAGAAGGCGTCGAAGATCCGATCTTCGGCGCCCGGCTCGAGCCCCAGACCGGAATCGCTGACATCCACCTCGATGGCGCCCGGTGTCGCGCGCCGCGATCGGATCACGAGGCGCTTCGGTGAATCTCCAGCATCCCGCATCGCTTCGACGCCGTTCCGGATCAGGTTCAGCAACACTTGCTGCAACTGCACGCGGTCGCCCTCGACACTTGGCAGCTCACTCTCGAGCTCCGTCGTGAGCACCACGCCAGCGCTGGTGACGTCGTCCCGCACGAGGGTGACTACGTCTCCGATCGCGTCGTTGAGGTCCAAGGGACTGCGTTGCGCGGGGGCCTTGGTGATCAGCGTCCGCACACGCGAGACGATGTCACTTGCGCGCACGGCGTCGCGCTCCAGGTCGAAAACGCAGTCGCTCACACGCTCGAGATCGGTTGGGTCGGCGGAGAGATACCGGCGACACGCACGCGCGTTCAAGAGCATCGCGGCGAGCGGCTGGCTGACCTCATGTGCAATCGATGACGTGAGCGCGCCCAACGTCATCGCTCGGTTCACGCGTGCGAGTTGGGCCTGTGTCGCGCGAAGTGCCTCGTCCGCTGCCCGGCGCTCGGTGACGTCGCGAGATATCGCGAGCAGCGACTCCACCTTGCCACTCGCGTCGAGCATCGGCGACACCACCGCATCAAACCATTTCTTGCGGCCGGTTCTCGAACGCACCACGCCGTGGAAGGTGCCGACACCACCGGCACGCGCTCGTGCCAACGCATCGACTCCTTCCTGCCTGTCTCGCGTGCCAAGGTAGTCGAGGATGTTCTTGCCTTTGATGATGAACTCGTCGAGCTCCAGCATCCGCATTCCGGCGGGGCTCATGTACGTGAGAATGCCGTCTGGCTCGAGGATCTTGATGCACTCCGGGCTATTCTCGATGATCCGCCGGTTGAACTCCTCGCTTTTGCGCAGCTGTTCGGCGACGCGTTTCCGATCGGTGATATCACGCACGATCGAGACGAAATCGCCATCATCGCGCTGCACGACGCGCGCTTCGAAGTGCTTTGCACCTCCTGGGAGCGGCAGAGAATACTCGACCAGCGCTGGTTCGCCGGTCGTGAGGGCTTCATCGAAGCGCTGGCGAAACAGCGCGTCGAGCTCCGGCGGCATGATGTCCCGCATGTTCTTGCCCATGAACAGTTCGGGCGGAGCAAACAGGTCATCGGGATTCTTGGCGTGGTAGTCGAGGTAGTCCCCGTCGGGACTCAGCACGAAAATCAGGTCTGGGATCACCTTCAGCAGCGCGCGGTGCCGCCCTTCGCTTGCGCGGAGCGCCACTTCCGCACGGCGACGGCGCGAGCGGCTGACCCATAATGCGCCGATCAACACCGCCTCGATCACTGCCAACGCCGCGACCAAGATCCCACCGAGTGCTTTGTCGCCCATGATGTCCTCGATTATGTGCTCATAAGGAGGAGCTCGGAGCAATTGTACAGCACACCTGGCGGGGTTGCCATCGGCGGGAGTAGCCCGAACAGCGGGAAGCGCGTTACGGCGCGAAGTCCCGAACGGCGCGACGTCCCACACAGCGCCCTTTGGGACTCAGCGCCGTTCGGAGCTCAGCGCGGTTTGGACTTCGCGCCATTACGCACGTTAGGTGCTTCGCAAACTATCCTCCGCTGCGTGGCCATGGGTAAGCGCGGAATCCGACGGAGAACGCGGGGCCTGCGGCTGCGACCACGCCGCCCCCGCTCGTGCCCATCTCCCAGTGGACTGCGAAGTGGCGATTCATGAAGAGCTCCATGCCCGCGTCCCAGCCACCGCTGAAATCTTTCTGGTGCAGCGCACTTCCGCGGATCTCCTCGAAGCCCTGCGGGCCCACGCCGAAGTACACTCGGAATCTGTCGATGTAGACGGGCGAGCGAAGCTGGAGCTCCAGACGGCCGCCGACGTCGAGGTCGTTGGAGGCGCCGCCGAGCAGCATGGGTCTGGCATCGATGGCGAGGAGCTGGCAGACGGGAACGAGCACCTGCAGCCCCGACGCGAGCTGGGCCGCCATGCTGTTCATGTCGATGCCGAATGCCGGGCCACCTAACGATGGAAGATCGGCGGCTCTCGCCACGGACTGAGCCCGGAGCCCGCCAGTGCCGACGAGTAAGATGGCCAGTGCAGAACCCAATCGGAAAAAGCGAATCATGTGTGTACCTCGGATTGGTGATGGAAGTCCTCGGGTTGCGCCAATTCGATGCGCCGCCCGAAGGGGTCGATGAGAGCAAGCCTCGTATCGCCGTGGTCCGGATCGACGACGCAGACGGTGTATCCGGCGTCCCAACATTTCGCCGCGACCGCGATCGGGTCATCGACTTCGAGGCGCGTCGGGTTAGTGATGCGCCTAACGAGCGCATGGCTGAGCATGCGGGTTCCTGAATTCACGACACTCTCCTGGACGAAGCACCCGTATCATCGGCCGGCGCTGCTCGCGAACCAAGACACCACGCAGTCAACGGCGAAAACGACGCAGTCGATCGTTTCGTCGTCGCAGTGAATGGCGGTTCAGGCACAAAGCGCCGGGCGACGCCTCGGTGTCCTCGCTCGCGAAGCGAAAGTCACCATTCGCCGGGCGCCGGGGTCATTCACGGTGGAGTCAGCGCGATTTGCTGCTCGGTACTGTCCGCACGAGCGTACGGACGAGATGATACGGTGCTGGGCAACGAGCAATACGCATACTTGACGAGCATGTCACGCCTGATGCACGACTCATCGGACGAGCACCACTGGTCCGGGCGACTGTGGTGGCTCGCACCATTTGGCATCTGGTCGATTCCGCCGCTGGTCCTGCTGGTCGACGCCATCCACGCCGCCCGCGCCGAGCGACACGCCATCGACTTCGCACGACTCGCTCCGTATACGAGCTCGTGCTATGTGTGGGCCGCGCTGACGCCGGCGATTCTGTACATGGGACGGCGGTTTCGTCTCGGCTGGCCAAATCCACCTGTGGCGATACTCGCCCACGGAACGGCGATCATCGTTGCGACGACACTCACCGCGCTCGTGAACACTGTCGTCCGTCGGATCGTCCTACCGGCGGAGCACGCGCTCTTCTTCATGCAGGTCCATGACTCGTTCAGAGGAATGCTTCCGGTAGGCGCCATCATTTACATCGGAAGCCTGCTCGCCAGTTACAGCAAGACGGTGACGCGCAAATATCAAGCACGCGAGACGGAGGCGGCGCGGCTCAGCGCCCAACTCGCCGAGGCTCGTCTTGCGACGCTCCGCATGCAACTGAACCCCCACTTTCTCTTCAACAGCCTCAATGCAATCGCCGGGCTCGTACGCGAGCACGACAACCGGACGGCAGTCCGGGTACTCGCGCAGCTGAGCGACGTCCTGAGACATGTTCTCTCGACGTCATCGGTCAGCGAAGTGCCGCTCCGCGAGGAACTCGAGTTCATCGCGGAGTATCTCGACATCGAGCGCGTGCGATTCCCCGAACGCCTTCACGTCACGTGGCACGTCGCGGCGGAAACGAAGGAGGCGCTCGTCCCGAGCCTGATTCTCCAGCCGGTTGTCGAGAATGCGCTCAAACACGGGATTCATCAGCGAAGTGCACGTGGCCATGTGCATGTCGAGGCGACGCGAGCCGGGGATGTGCTCCGTCTCATGGTACGCGACGACGGCCGCGGCTTTGGTTCGGAGCGTCCTGCCGGTCCGTTTGGAGTCGGGCTCACGAACACGAGTGCTCGATTAGAACAACTCTATGGGTCACGCGGCCGGTTATCGTTAGGCAACGGACCCAATGGCGGTGCGCAGGTCGTGATCGAGCTTCCATATCGGCTCGCAAGCGCTGAGGCAGCCAGTGCCGCTCCGTATCGGGGAGCGATACATGTCTGAGGTCAAGGTGCTCCTCGTCGATGACGAGCCTCTGGCGCGCAGCAGCGTGCGTCGGCTATTGGAGCCGCACGCCGAGATCGCGATCGTCGCCGAGTGTGAGGATGGCTGGGATGCGGTCGAGGTGCTGCGGCACGCCAGCGTCGACCTCGTGTTTCTCGATGTGCAAATGCCGGAGCTCGATGGCTTCGGCGTCGTACGCGAGATCGGTCCCGCGCGAATGCCGACGACCGTCTTCGTGACCGCGTTCGACGAGTTTGCGGTGCGCGCCTTCGACGTTCAAGCACTCGACTATCTAGTGAAGCCATTCACCGACGAGCGCTTCGAGACGACGCTCGCGCGCGCGAAACAGCACCTGCAGCAGAAGGGAATGATCGAACTGGGAGCCAGGCTGGCCGGTCTCCTGGAACAGACAGGACGCGGCAGTGTCCAGCGCAGCGAGCCATACGCGAAACGCCTGCTCGTCACCACCGGGAATCGATCGCTCGTGGTGCATACCGCCACCATCGACTGGATTCGAGCCGACGACTACTACGCAGCGCTGCATGTGGGCAGTCGCGCCTACCTCCTTCGCGAGACCATGGCTGCGCTCGAATCGAGACTCGACCCCGGCGTTTTCCTTCGCGTTCACCGATCAGTGATTGTGAATCTCGATCGGGTGCAGCTCCTCGAGCGAGCTGCTGATGGTCAGCTGACGGTCGTGCTGGCGGATGGTACGAAGTTGCCGGTGAGTCGAAGCCGGCGCGAGAGCGTGGAAGGAGCATTAGGAAGTCGCAATAAATCAGCG
>DATEGN010000398.1:0-16029 GCA_035280125.1 Gemmatimonadaceae bacterium
GACGGGAATGTCCTTCGGGAAGACCTTGAGGTTTTTCAGCTCCTTGGGCGGGAATTGCGCGTGAGCTGGAGTGGAGGCGAAGGCAACTGCGAGGGCGGCGACGAGAGGGAAAAATCGACGCATTTGGCCTTGGACGTTGGACGTTGTTGTCATCCTGAGCGAAGCTTGCGCACCTCAGGATGACAGGGCCATCAGAGTGATGGCAAGGGGATAGCTCGATAACCTTTTCCGAACCTCGCGACGTAGTCGCGCTGTCTACTTTGTATTCAGACCTCTCCGCAGCCATCTGATGAAGAACATCAAGCTCGCTCTCCGAACTCTCTTTAAGACACCGTTCGTCACTACTGTCGCGATCGCCTCGCTCGCGCTCGGTATTGGCGCAAACGCCGCGATCTATTCCCTGTTCGATCAGATGCTCCTCCAGCCGCTGCCAGTTCGCGCGCCCGAGGAGCTGGTCAATCTCGCCGCACCGGGGCCAAAGCCAGGATCGCAGTCGTGCAGCAACGCGGGCAACTGCGATGTCGTGTTCAGCTATCCGATGTTCCGCGACCTCGAGCGCTTGCAGCGCGTGTTCACGGGAATCGCGGCTCACGTCGGCATCGGCGTCAATCTCTCGTATCACGGACAGACGCAAGGTGCCGATGGGATGCTGGTCTCCGGCTCGTACTTTCCCGTTCTGGGACTCCGTCCGGCACTCGGGCGACTCCTGTCGCCACAAGACGACGACCACATCGGCTCGAACTTCGTCGTCGTGCTGAGCTATGCGTACTGGCAGAGTCGCCTGGGCTCGAATCCGAATGTGATCGGCGATCAGATCATGGTGAATGGGCAATCGATGACGATCGTCGGCGTCGCGCCGCAGGATTTCAATGGGACAACGCTCGGCGTGCGGCCATTCGTTTTTGTGCCGGTCACCATGAGGGCATTGATGGTCCCTGGATGGAAAGGATTCGAGAATCGAACCAGCTACTGGTTGTATCTCTTCGGGCGGTTGAAGCCTGTCGTCTCGATCGAGCGAGCGCGACGCGAGATCAATGCGCTTTACACTCCGATCGTCAATGACGTCGAGGCGCCACTGCAGCAGAACATGAGCGAGAAGACGATGGCTCGCTTTCGGGAAAAGCAGGTCACGATCGAGCCTGGCCCTCACGGACAGAGCTCGATGCTCGAGCGCACGCGCATGCCACTGATCCTGCTCGTCGCAATCACCGGCGTCGTGTTGCTGATAGCCTGCGCGAACATCGCCAATTTGTTGCTTGCGCGCGGCGCAAATCGTTCGATGGAGATGGCGGTGCGTCTTGCGTTAGGCGCGAGTCGAAGGCAGTTGTTCACGCAGTTGCTGACGGAATCGTGCGTTCTGGCAGTACTCGGTGGTCTTGCGAGTTTGCTCGTTGCGCGCTGGACGCTTCAGGGCGCCGTGGCAATCCTCCCGGCCGACACTGGCGCCGTGCTTCATGCCGAACTTCGAGCGCCCATTCTGTTGTTCTCGGCGGCGATGGCGACCGGCACGGGTCTCTTGTTTGGCTTCTTTCCGGCGTTTCACAACACGCGTCCTGATCTCGTTTCGACGATTCGCGCCAACACTGGCCAGCTGTCGAGCGCGCGCGCGAGTACTCGATTTCGCACGATTCTCGTGACGGCACAGATCGCGCTCTCGATGGCGCTGCTCATCTCGGCGGGCTTGTTCATCAAGAGCTTGGCAAACGTGAGCCGAGTGGATCTCGGCGTGAAGCTCGACAACGTGGTGACGTTCGGTGTGGCTCCGGAGCTGAATGGCTACGCAGCATCGCGATCGCGAGCATTCTTCCAGCAAGCGGAGCAGGCACTCGCTGCAACGCCTGGGGTGACGAGCGTCGCGGCATCGATGGTGCCGCTCCTGAGCGGCAGCAACTGGGGGACGGACGTCAGCGTCGAGGGCTTCAAATCCGGACCCGATATCGATGACAATGCGCGGTTCAACGAGGTAAGCGCTGGGTATTTCCGGGCGCTCGGTATCCCGCTGCTCGCCGGACGCGATTTCACCTCGAGCGACGGCGCCGGCGCGCCGAAGGTCGCCATCGTGAACGAGGAATTCGCGCGCAAGTTCAATCTGGGATGGGATGCGGTCGGCAAGTCGATGTCGACGGATTCGCGAGCGAAGAAGCTCGACATACTCATCGTCGGCCTGGTGCGAAACGCGGCGTACGCGAATGTGAAGCAGAAGCCGCAGCCACTCTTCTTCACGCCATATCTCCAGGACACAACGCTCGGATTCCTGAACTTCTATCTGCGCGCCGCGCGAACTCCGGCCCAGCTCGTCCGCGAAGTTCCGGCGGTGATCAAGCAATTGGACACGAATATGCCGCTCTCGGAGCTGAAGACCATGCCGCAGCAGATTCGGGAGAACGTGTATCTGGACCGCATGATCAGTCTATTGTCGACCTCATTTGCGGCACTCGCGACGCTATTGGCCGCCGTCGGACTGTACGGCGTGCTGGCGTACACGGTCTCGCGGCGGACACGCGAGATCGGAGTGCGCATGGCCCTCGGCGCCAACGCGTCACGGGTGCGCCTCATGGTTTTGCGTCAGGTCGGAATGATGACGCTTGTCGGCGGCGCAATCGGTCTTGCGGCGGCATTGGCGTTAGGCAGGACGGCACAGTCGTTGTTATTCGGCCTCGAAGCGCACGACCCGGTGGTCGTGGCGGGTGCGATTATCGTGTTGGCGCTCGTGTCGCTCGTGGCGGGGTATCTGCCCGCGTATCGGGCCTCGACAGTGGATCCGATCAAGGCGCTGCGGTATGAGTAGGTCGAAGTCAGTATGACCTCCGAGCGCCTTTGACATTCGACGCAATGCGCCTTAAGTCATCGGCACCTACTCCAATCGAGGTATGAGGTGCGTCTTGCTCTTGGCCTTCTCATGTCTGCGCTTGGCGCGTCGAGCGCTGTCGGCCAGCAGTTCGCCGCCAGTCCCAAGGTCGACAAGATCTTCGCGGAATGGGACAAGCCGTCGTCGCCGGGGTGCGCGTTAGGCGTTCTGCAGAACGATCGGTTCGTGTACGAGCGTGGCTATGGCATGGCGAATCTGGATTATGACATTCCGAACTCGCCGACGCTCGTCTACTACGTCGGGTCGGACTCGAAGCAGTTCACCGCCGCGAGCATCGCGCTCCTCGTGCTCGATGGAAAGATCGCCCTCGACGACGATATCCGGAAATACATCCCGGAGATGCCGGACTACGGAACGCCGATCACAGTCAGGCATCTCATCCACCATACGAGTGGCATTCGCGACATCTACGTCCTGATGTCGCTCGGCGGCTTGCGTCTCGAGGACGTGTTCTCCGACTCCGAGGAAATCGCGCTGATCGCCCGACAGAAGGAGCTGAACTTCAAGCCCGGCGACGACTACCTGTACAGCAACTCGGGCTATTTCCTGCTCGCCGAAATCGTCAAACGCGTCACGGGCAAGTCGCTACGCGCGTTCGCCGACGAGCGAATCTTCAAACCGCTCGGCATGACGCATACCCACTTTCACGATGATCCCGGTCATGTGATGAAAGGCCGAGCGATGAGCTACGAGCCTGACGGCAAGGGTGGCTATCGGATTTCGTATCTGCAGAACTTCGACAAGATTGGCGCGGGCGGCCTGTACACGACTGTCGAGGATCTCGAAAAATGGGATAAGAACTTCTACACTCACCAGGTCGGCGGCGACGCGTTGCAGAAGATGATTCACACCCGCGCCGTGTTGAACCGAGGGGACACGATCGCATACGCCTTTGGGAACAATGACACTACCTATCGGGGGCTTCGCGTCGACGAACACGGCGGAGCGCTGATGGGCTACAAGGCGGAGATTCTCCGGTTTCCCGAACAGCATTTCAGCGTGTTGGCGACGTGCAACCTTGGCTCGATCAATCCAGGGCCGCTCGCGGAGCAGGTCGCGGACGTCTATCTCGGAAGCAAGATGGGACCGGCACCCATACGACAAGTCGCGGGCCGCCGCCCTCGCGAAGTGAGCCAGGCCGCATTACCAGCGTTAGGCCCGAGCGAGTTGGCAGCGTTCATAGGCGATTACTACTCGGACGAGGTGGATGCGACCTACCACATCGCGGTAGCGGATGGAGCTCTGACTCTCACGGCGCATCACGTGCCATCGCAGAAACTCACCGCTTCAGGCCCGGACTCTTTTCGGACCGCGAATGGACTGACGCTGCACTTCGAGCGAAGCTCGGGCGCTGCTCCGACCAGCTTTACAGTCGAGGCCGGGCGTGTTCGCAACATTCGATTTGCGCGGCGATAGATCATCCGAGTTTGGCAGCCAATTTTCGGACGGTCGTGACATTGCGCATCGTCATCGCCATACCGATCGTGCGCTCGAGCGCAGCACCCGACACAGCCGATTCGCTGAACCGTCCTCGGGATCCCCAATAGAGCTCCCGTCCATGCACGTGGAATTCGTCCGTCGGCGTCTTCAGGGTCACGACCTTACTGACGATGTCGGCCTTCGGACGGCCCTCCAGGAACCCAATGTAGAGTGCGTGCTTCGTGAAGTCGAAAGCGCCGGCGGCGAACGGCTCGTGCTTGACAACCGACGCAAGGTCGGCGGGGGAGCGAACGAACGTGGCGACGGCGTAGCCGAGGACGCGTTCGAGCTCCATTGCGATGCGCTCCTCGAGCTCGCGTGGCTTGGCACCTGGCGCGTCGAACAGCACGTTGCCGCTGGCAATGAAGGTTTCGACATTGCCGAAGCCGAGTCGCGTGAACTGCTTCCGCAGCACGTCCATCTTCACGACGTGGCCACCGACGTTGATCGCGCGTAGCAACGCGACATATCGCGTGTTGGGGCTCATACGCTATTTGACATCGATGCCGACGATCGACTGATCGGCGCGCGGATATCGGAGGTCGAGGCCGTCCATGCAGTCGGCGATCGCGCGGGCGACGAGCCAGTCACGAACGTCTTTGTCGTCGGCCGGGACGACGTACCACGGCGCCCACTTCGTGCTCGTGTGCGTGAGAACGCCCCGATAGGCCTTCGTGAAGTCGTCCCACCGATCCCGGTCGTCGAGATCGCCAACGCGAAACTTCCAGTTCTTGGTTCTGTCGGTGAGCCGTTCCTCGAGACGGCGCTTCTGTTCGGCGCGGGACACGTGCAGCAGGAACTTCAGGATCACGACGTTGTTTTCGGTGAGCATTCGCTCAAATTCGTTGATCTGGTCGTAGCGCGTCGACCACACTTTCTTCGGGACGAGCTCATGCACGCGCGGAACGAGAATATCCTCGTAATGCGAGCGATTGAAGATGCCGATCATGCCGCGCGCCGGAACCTGCTGGTGCACGCGCCACAGGAAATCATGATGTGATTCGAGCTCGGTCGGCGTCTTGAAGCTGGCGACGCTGCATCCCTGCGGGTTCACGGCACTGAAGACCTTACGAATGGTGCCGTCCTTTCCCGACGCATCGCGTCCCTGGAGCACGATCAGTAATGCATAACGGGCATCGGCGTACAGAACGCGCTGCAGATCCGAGATGCGATCGGTCTCCTTCCTGGTCGCGCGATCGAGATCCTCGCCCGATTTCGCCGACGTCGGCGGCTTCGCGTCGGCGTCGGCGAGTCGAACCGAGTGCTTGCCGTGGACGGGATGAAGCTTCAACTGCTCGAGACCGCCGGTCTGGCACGCGGCGTCGCTAGCCGATGTACAACAAGGGCGAACGCGCCGATAACGACGCCTGAGATCAGACCGATCACGGGACCGGTGATAAGCATCATGACGCGTGGATGAGTCGATAACGGCATCGACTGCATCATCGATGCCTCACGCGCGTGGTGCGCGATGTACCGCGAGAACCACAATACGTGCGCGCCCGTAACCCAGACGGAATTCGCCAAGCCGAGCACGACGCCATGCAGAAAGTACCGATCGGCAGCACGCGTCGCGATCAGATAGGCCGAGATGAGAAAAACGACGAGCCAGAGGAATGGCTCGAGCGTCGACGGGATGACGAACACGGTTCCGACGCCCATGACCAGCCCGAACAGCGAAAGCTGAAGGATCAGTTTCCAGTTCATGGTATCCTCGCGCGTTAGCGGTGGCCAACGACGAGTGCAACATGCGGCACGAAGGCCTCGAGCGTCAATCCGGCTTGTCATCCCGGGCTCCGCGGGATGACGTTCAGGTCACGACGAGCCGTCCCGTCATCGTCGGGTGAATCGAACAGAAGTAGTCGTACGCGCCGGCTGTGCTGAACCGATGCGTGTACTTCTGATTCGTATCGAGCACTTTCGAGCTGAAGGCTCCGTGGGTGTCGACGACGACGTGTGGTACGTCATCGCGATTGATCCAGGTGACCTCTGTTCCGGCGGCGACGGTGCGCGGTGTCGGGGTGAATGCAAAATTGTCGATCGCGATCTGATTCGGCGCAAGCTCGAGTGCTCGCCGCGGCGATGGCTGTTTGCCTCCACCCATCGCCATCGGCGGCACGGCCCCGGACAGCGTCGAGTCCACGATGGCAAGCGAGTGGCGACCAGGCACGTATGTGACATTCGTAATGCCAAGGACGCTGCGAAGTCGTTCGGGTTCGACCGTCATCGGGCCGGGCGAGGCCGCGCTGCCGGGCGCGGGTTGCGGAAAGGCCGTAGACATCGCCGTGTGAAAGGCAATGCTGCCTTCGACTTTCTGCATGATCTGGTGAATGTGGCCATTCAGCACCGTTACGGATCCGAAGCGGCGGAGCATCGATAGCGCTTGCTCGGAATCGTCGGTCCCCCAACCCCACTCCGGATACACGGTCCAGAGCGGAATGTGCGCGAACACGACGATCGGCGTGCTGGCGGAGAGTCCCTGCACATCTCGACGGAGCCACTCGAGCTGCTCGCTGCCTAACGAACCGAGCCCACCGGCCTTGAGATTGAGCACATTCACGAGAGCGATGAAGTGGACGCCGCTGTGGTCAAAGGAATACCAGCCGCCACCGCGGGCACCCAGAGGCTTTCCATAGCGCTGCAGGTAGGAAGCGCCATTGTCGTTGAGGACATCGTGTTCGCCAGGTACGAAGAAGATGCGCTCCGTGCGAGCCTCTTTGAGCACCTGATCCGCCGTATCGAACTCCTCGGCGCGCGAGAGTTGTGAGATGTCACCCGTATGGAGAACGAGCGCTGGGGGGCGCGGCAGCGCATTGAGCTTTCCGACGGCTTCGCGGAGCGTTGCGGTGACGTCCTTGTTGGCTTCCTTGCTGAAGCCGATGTGGCTGTCGCTGATTTGAGCGAAGAGGATGCTCTGCTTCGTTGTGTCATCGAGATCGCGAAGCTGGCTCATCGCGAAGCTCGTCGGGACACCGCCCTTGAGAGCCCAAAGCGATGCCGTTCCGACCCAGGCCATGCATTTGAGGAATCCACGCCGGTCGATGTCGTCTTCGTGGGAGTCGTGCGTTATGTAGTTGGACATGGTCGTTTGGAGGTGCTAGGTGATAGGTGCTAGCAAAGACCTCCTCGTCGCCCGTGATATTCCCCGGGAATAAATCGGCTGCTCCGTGCGTTTCTATATTGATGGACGTTCCAAACCCGTACCGACTTGAGCCAAGCCCTTCACGATCGCTTCGAGCACAACGTCATCCCGTTGATTGATGACGCGTACACGCTGGCGCGCCATCTCCTGCACGACGAGCACGATGCGCAGGACGTGGTGCAGGAGGCGTATCTGCGCGCATGGCGGTTCTACGCGAGCTTCCGTGGCGGCGACGAGCGCGCGTGGCTTCTTACGATCGTGAGACATTGCTGCTACACCTGGCGCCGAGGGCGACACCATGCAGAGCGCGTCACTTTCGACGAGGAGCAACATGGAATGGACGCGAGCAGTTTCTCCGCCGCCGATTCGCGGGCGATCGACGAGTCAGAGCGTGAGAATCTTGCAGCCGCACTCGATCGGCTGCCACAGGAGTTTCGCGAGGTCCTCGTACTCCGCGAGTTGCAGGAGCTCTCCTACAAGGAAATCGCGCGCGTGACAGGCGTACCCGTCGGCACCGTGATGTCGCGGCTCGCGCGAGCGCGCGACCGGCTGCGTCGTGTACTCAAGCGGACTGCCTAACGTGACACGCATGACTCAAACCATTCACGCCACACACGAAGCGCTCAGCGCCTACATCGATGGTGAGCTCACTCCGGATCGGGCTCGCGAAATTGCCGAGCACCTGACGGCATGTGGGCCATGCTCCGCGGAATATGAGGCGCTGCTCGCAACCGTCGCCGCGCTACGGGCAAATCTCCAACACTATGAGGCGCCGGACGTGTTGAGAGCTCGCGTTCGCACCGCGATCGCCGCAACACCAAGCCTATCCGAGTCGGACGCGGTTTCAGCGCCGAACCCCCGTCCTCGTCGCGGACGTTGGCGTTGGCCAGCCGGGCTCGCAGCAGCGCTGCTCGTGAGTGCAGCGCTCGGCAGCGGTGTCACGATGCTGGCTGCACGGGGCACGACAGCGACGCGTGACGTCGGAGCGGAGGTGCT
The DNA here is from genome assembly GCA_035280125.1 of Gemmatimonadaceae bacterium. GTDB lineage: Bacteria > Gemmatimonadota > Gemmatimonadetes > Gemmatimonadales > Gemmatimonadaceae > AG2. The sequence continues at coordinate 8,487 of DATEGN010000398.1, forward strand.
TGCGAGTCACGTGCGCTCGCTCATGCCTGACCATCTCACCGACGTGCAATCGTCGGATCAGCACAACGTGAAGCCGTGGTTCAACGGGCGGTTGGACTATTCGCCAACCGTACCGCGTCTGGAGGATCAGGGCTTTCCGCTCGTCGGCGGCCGCGTCGATTACGTTGGTGGGCGGCCGGTGGCGGTAGTGGTCTACAGCCGCCGGCAGCACATGATCAACGTCTTCTCATGGCCCACTCGCCTCGGCGATTCGCCCATGATGACGAGCTCGACGAACGGCTACAACATGATTCACTGGCGGAGTCAGGGCGTCGAGCGCTGGGTGATTTCCGATCTGAACGCGAATGAGCTCAGCTCCTTCGCTGCTCTTCTCTCGTCATCGCGAGGATGACAGCCAAGTGTCAATGCACGCCCGCGAGCGCGGCCACGATCAACGCCGCCCATTGAGGACCGAGCCAGCCGCTCGGCCCGTCGTCGTACGTCTCACCTAACGAATGCGCGCCGGTGCCACTGCCACCACCGTCAATGGTGATCGCGGGAATGCCCAGACTCATCGGTAGGTTCGCATCGGTGCTCGACGCACCCGATCTCGCGGTAAAGCCGAGCGCGTGACCGGCGGCGAGCGCCGTCGCGACGATGCGCGAGGAGTCGGTCTGAGTGCTGTTGGCGGGACGAATTCCAATCGTGTCGATCTCGAGCGAGAGCCTGGCTTTCTCGGCGCGTGAACCCGTCTGGCGAATCCATCGATCGTTTTCGGCATCGAGCGCGGTGGTCAAGATCTTGAGTACCTGCTTATCGACGGCGTCCAGCGCTTCAGCGGTCTCGGAGCGCATGTCGAGATCCATCGTCGCCGAGAACGGAATCGAGTTCACCGACGTACCGCCAGAGATCACACCAACATTGAAAGTCGTTTTCGGCGACGTCGGCACCTGGACATCCCCGATCGCCGAGATCGCTCGGCCCAAAGCGTGAATCGGGTTGGGGATTCCAAATGCCCCGTAGCTGTGACCGCCCGGTCCCTTGTATGTGATACGGTATCGCTTGCTCCCCACGCCGTGATGCTTGAGATCGAGCCCCGTGCCGTCGACAGAGATGAAATAGTCGATCTTGTTCTTGAGCGTGTTCGTGAAGAGATAGCGTGTGCCCCGGAGATTCCCCTGCCCTTCTTCGCCGACGTCGCCGACAAAGTACACGGTGCCCGCGGTTTGAACGTTCGCACGTTGAAAGGCGCGTGCCACTGACAGCACCACGGCCAGACCGCGACAGTCGTCGCCGATGCCGGGCCCGGCGAGCAGTGTTCCGCTTCGTTTGACCTTGACGTTCGTTCCCTCGGGGAAGACGGTGTCGAGATGACCCTGAATCAGCACGGTCGGGCCGTTGCCGACGCCGTGCCGTTCGGCGACCACGTTGCCCATGCTGTCGATTCGCACGTTGGTGATGCCTAACGCCTGAAGTCGGCGGCGATACTCGACGGCGCGCGTGGATTCTTTGTACGGCGGGGCGGGAATCTCGCACAGCGAGATCTGTTGATCAGTTGTCCACGGCTCTTGCGCCCTGATGGTGTCGAGCGCAGCACGCAGCCGCGCGTTGTCGTGTGGAATGGGAAGGGCTTGCCCTGCGAGCCTCGAGGCGGCTCCAAAAGCAAACAGCAATGAAAGTGGGGACGTGAGTTTCATCTCTCTCATATGGTTGAGAAAAGTGCAGATCCCTCGTCGCTGCAAACTGTCATTCCGAGCGCAGCGCCTGCCCCGAGCGAAGTCGAGGGGAGGAATCTGCACTTGCCGCTTTTTCCTGGTCAACAGATATGGATCGCCGTGGCCTTGAAGGAGGCCACCACCTCGCGACCGGGCGTCAGGCCGAGCTCCTCGACGGCGCGAGTCGTGACCGCGGCGACAATCGGTGTTCCACTCACATTCACCGTGACCTTGCTCAGGGCGCCCGCCGCAACAATCTCGACGACGCGGCCCCGGAATTGATTCCGCACCGAAGACTCGAGCGCCTGCAGCGAAAGCGTGACGTCCTCGGCGCGCAAGACGGCGTGGGCGCGTCCAGGCACCGCGTCGCCTAACGCGTACAGCGTGAGTGCGCCGGTGTCGAACGCGAGCGGAAGCTCGGCAAATTGGCCGTTCGCGGCGTCGGACCAATCGGGACTCGTCGCGCGAATCGGTCGTGCGGTTCCGGCGTAGATGTTCTCCGCCCCGAGAAAGCTGGCAACGTACGGCGTCGCCGGACGCCGGAAGAGCGCTGCCGGCTCGCCGGCCTGAATCAGCCGACCCTTGTCGAGCAGGATCGCGACATCCCCGACCAGGCCGGCCTCCGCGAAGTCATGCGTCACGTGCAGGACCGTGCACTGTCGCTCGAAATAGATCGTGCGCACCTCACGCCTCACGGCGGCACGACTGCGCGGATCCAAAGCGGCGAACGGCTCGTCGAGCAGAAGGAAGTCAGGCCTTCGCGCGAGCGTCCGCGCGAGCGCGACCAATTGGCGCTCGCCACCACTGAGCGACCGAACGTCACGATCGCCGATGAGCTGAAGCCCGAAACGGTCAGTCATTTCGGCGGCAAGGGCCGCGTCACTTGCGCCGTACTCGACATTCTGTCGTACGGTGAGGTGCGGGAAGAGGTACGCGTGCTGGTACACCAGACCGAGCCGACGACGCTCGGGAGGCACGCGCGTAACGTCCGCGTCGCCGAGCCTAACGACACCCGATTGCAGGGGCACGAGTCCGGCAATCGACTCGAGCAGTGTTGTTTTTCCTGCGCCGGCTGATCCAATGACGATACCGTAGGCACCTCGCGGTACGGCGAACGACACATTTTCCAGAGTGAAGTCGCCGAGTCGCGCCGTGAGCCCGTTGACCGCGATCATGGGCGACTCACTCGTCGCGCCGTAGTGCGCGCAACGCAACAATTGGCAGAACGGCGAGGAGCACGAGCACCGCGGCCACGGGCAGCGCACCGCTCAATCCGAGCGTTGTGAAACGATCATAGCTCAAGACACTCGCCACCTTGGGGTTGTAGGTGAGAATGACGATCGCTCCGAACTCACTCACCGCGCGCGCCCACATGACGACCGCCGCGGCCGTGAGTCCGCGGAAGGACAGCGGCAACGTGATGCGACGAAAGGCCGTCCACGCCGAGTCGCCGAGCGTTCGGGCGACCGCTTCGTATCGCCGATCGACGCGCGCAAATGCCTCGCGAGCACCGCCGACGTACAATGGCGCCGCCACGAACAGCATCGCGCAGACGATGCCGAACACCGAGCCGGTGAGCCGGAGGCCGGCGCCGAGCAACACACTGCCCAACGGACTGGCACGCCCGAGCACGAGCAGCAAGGCGATGCCGGCGACCGGATGGGGAACGACGAGTGGCAAATCGAGCAAGGCGATGAGCAGGGTCCGCCCCGAGAAGCGACGGCGAGCGAGCAGATACGCCACCGGAGTCCCACCCACGATCGCGAACACCGTCGCGGTCGTCGCAGTCAACATCGTCAGCGCCAGCGCACCCCGGAGCTCGGCGTCGATCGTCAGCTGCCTAACGCCTGCCGCGCCGCCGGCACCCACGAGCCCAACGAGCGGCGCGACAAGAAAGAACAGAAAAAGCGACGCGAAGAGCGCGCTCACAATAGTCGCCGCCGGCGACAGCGTTTCGCGCCACCGGCTCGCCTCGCGTGTCACGCTATCGACTGGCGGCGTCACGAATGGCCACGGGCGCGTCCGTGCCGACAAACACCGCGTGATCGAGTGCGTCGACGTGGGCAGCGCGCATCATGCTTCGGCCCTCGGCTGAAAGGAGAAAGCCTGCGAGCCGCGCCGCCGCGGCGGGATGAGGCGCTTTGACCGGTACCGATAACGCGTACAGAATCGGGCTCCCAGTGTGTATCACCGAATCGGGATTGTCGCGAAACTTGACCTGCGCGTACTCGTTCGCCCGAGCCGGGTCACCGAGGTCGATCGCCGCCGGCAGGCGAAGCGCGTGGAATCCGTACACGGCGGCGACGGATTCGTAGTCGAACACGTAATCCACCTCGCCTGTCTGAAGCAGCGCCGCGAGCTCCGCCGCGTTAGGCCGGACCTTGGTCGGATCCGCGTTCGCCAGAACGCGTTGCATCAAGCCCGGATCGTGATAGTACTTCTCGGCCAACTCCAGCATGAGGAAGGTCCGATAGCCGGCGGGTGCCACTCTCGGATCCGGCCGTCCGACCTCGACGCCCTTCTCGGCGAGAATCCGTGGCCAGTTCATCGAATCGATCTCAGCGGCGTGCCGGGACTTATCCGTATAGCCGATGATCATCCGGTTTCGTGCGAAGTCGGCATACCAGGTCACGTGTTTCGGCATCAGCAGTTGCGGAAAGACCTCGGGATCGGCAAGCGCGATAACATCCGGAATTCGGCCCAGCTCGGTGAGTTTTCGCGCATGCTCGAGCGAACCACCGCTCTCGCGCTGGACTACGGAGTTGTTGCGCGCTGCGAAGGTATCCAGCGCTGCCTGAAGAGGTTTGGTGAGGCTGGCGGCAAGGTATACAACGACGGTTTCCCGCGCCGACACTGACGCCGAAGAGGACGCCGGTCGGTCGCGGCAGGCCGCTGCAGTTAGCGCGAGGAGCGCGGCGTATGTACAAGCGGGATGCATGGAGCAATAATCAGCGGCGCCAACCGTGAGTAGCAAGGGTTCCGAAACCTTTGGTGACCCTGGCCGTTGGTTCAGGCGAAACTCCCTCCGCAAACATGACGCTATGCCAAGCAGTCTAGCCCAAGTCAGTTCCTCGCCCCTCTCATCCTCGCTCGCGCGCGACGACAACCTCGCCATTGACATCCGTGGCATCTCGAAACGGTACGAGGAACATGTCGCGGTGCGCGAATTGTCCCTTCAGGTACCGCGCGGTTCCGTGTATGGGTTGCTCGGGCCAAACGGCGCCGGCAAGACGACCACGATTCGCATGTTGCTGGACATCATTGCTCCGGACGCCGGCTCCATCACCATCTTCGGGCGCCCGAATCACGAAAGCGGCTTGCTCAATCGTGTCGGCTACCTCCCCGAGGAACGCGGTCTCTATCGCAAGATGCAGGTTCGGCGCATTCTGCGTTTTCTCGCCGAACTGAAAGGACTCGCGGGCGCCGAGGCCGACAAACGTATCAACGAATGGCTCGAGCGATTTGGCCTAACGACCCCGGAGAAGGATTGGGGTAATGCCAAGATCGACGAGCTGTCTCGGGGCATGCAACAGAAGGTGCAGTTCATCGCGACACTGATCCACGACCCAGATCTCGTCATTCTCGACGAGCCGTTCAGCGGGCTCGATCCGATCAATGCGCAAGCGCTAAAGGACGCCGTCGTCGAGCTCAAGAAACGCGGAAAAACTGTGGTCTTCAGCACGCACGTAATGGAGAACGCCGAGCGCATGTGCGACTCGGTCTGCATCATCGCGCGTGGCGAGAAGGTGCTCGATGGTCAGGTAACCGAAGTGCGTTCGAGCAGCGGCCGACGGAATGTCGCGCTCGCGCTGGTGCCGAGCACGACGGGCAACGGCAAAGTGAGCGAGAACGGCGTGGGCGAGGTATTGCTCGACACGCGGCTCGTCAGTCGCTTCGACGACAATAATCGATACTTCGAGATCGAGCTGGCGGCGGGCGCGGACGCGCAGGATCTGTTGCGCCGGCTCGTCGACGCGGGCGCACGCATCGAACGCTTCGAGCTCGTGTTGCCTTCACTTCATCAAATCTTCATCGAGCGTGTCGGCGCCCAGGGTGTCGAGACGGGGATGTCCGGACATGGATAAATTCTGGGTCGTTGCGAAGCGCGAGTACCTCGAGCGGGTACGGTCGCGCTGGTTCGTCATGATGACGTTGTTCATCCCGGTGTTCATCACCGCGGCGTTTCTCGTCCCGGTTTGGGTGACTGCGCGCAGCGCCGCCGGCGCATCCATGCGGAACATTCTCATCCTCGACGCGACGGGCGCGGGCCTCGGGAAGCGAGTCGCGGACGTGCTGATGCGCGATACCGTCGGGACACCTAACGCGGAATCGCTACCCAGCCCGCAAGTCCAAGAGGTCGCTCAGGCGCAGCTTTCTGCCGTAGAAGACTCGGCAACGCGCGTCGTGATGCAAAACCCTCGCGCGTCGGGATATAAGGCCATCGTCGGCTATCTCGTGCTGGACGACAGCACCGTTTCGAATCGGCGGCTTCACTATGCGGGCCGCAATGCGTCATCGATCGTCGATATGGAGAAGCTGAAGACGGCCGTCCGACAGGCGTTCACTGGAGTCGTGCTCCAGCGTGAAGGCGTCAAGCCTGAAACGATCGCGCTGATCAGCAATCTCTCACTCGATATGCCGGCGACGCGGGTGGACGAGCGCGGGAAGGGTGCGTCGGGACAAGCGGCGATCTTCCTGGGCATCGGTATCGGCGTCCTACTCCTGATGTCGATCATCTTCCACGGTCAGTTTGTGCTGCGCGGTGTGCTCGAGGAGAAACAAACGCGCGTCGCCGAAGTCGTGATCTCGAGCATCAAGCCGGAGATGCTTCTCGCGGGCAAGGTTGCAGGGGCTGGCGCCGTCGGTTTGACGCAGCAGTTTCTCTGGATCGGGATCTCGGCGTGGCTGATCACCAACGTCGCGCCCCTGGTTCTGAAGTCGGCCGGGACACCGATCACCACTCAGAACGCGACCTCACTCAGTGGCTCGTTAGGTGGCTTGACTCCCGCGCTGTTCGTCGTCGTGCTGCTCTACTTCCTGCTCGGCTTTACATTTTACGCTTCGCTGCTCGCCGCCGCAGGTTCGATGGTCAACAACGAGCAGGATGCGCAGCAAGCAGCGATGCCAGTCATGTACCTGCTCATCGGCGCTTGGCTGTTCGTGAACTCCGTGATCGTGAACCCAAGCGGACGGATCGCGACGGTTCTGTCCTGGCTTCCCTTTTCGTCACCGATCATCATGCCGATGCGGGTAGGCCTGTCGTCCGTGAGTTGGGCGAGTATTGTTGGATCGCTCGCGGTCTGCGCGTTAGGCTGCCTCGGCGCCGTCTGGATCGCGGCGCGGATCTATCGTGTGGGCATGTTGATGTATGGGAAAAAGCCCAGCTTGGCCGAGGTGGCGAAGTGGGTTAAATACGCCTAACGGCTCAAAAGAGCGAGCCGAGAACTACGCGCCGAGAAGGACGGCAGAACTGCGAGCCAATGCGGAAGGCGTTACTTGAAGGCGTTTCGTGACACGCTTTCAATGACGCCCTTCGCACGGCCTCGCTCTCTTGCCGCCTTTCTCGGCGCGATCCTCTCGGCGCGAAGTTTTCGGCGCGCTCTTTTCGGCTCGCCCCCTTTTGGCAGTCCGATCTTAGTCAGCTCGTCCTGCCTGCGCCCGCCCAAAATCGTCGACCGGGCCGGTCGCATAGCCACCCGGACGCCGCGCTGTTGTTTGGTGCGATACTCCGATCGCGCCCTTGAGCTCATCGACCCAGCCGTCGATGCGGTCCTGGAGTACGCCGTGCACACCAGTCATCAGATTGGCGACAATGTCGTCCAGCGCGGCGCCGATCTTGGTCGTCGATC
>DATEGN010000399.1:0-9645 GCA_035280125.1 Gemmatimonadaceae bacterium
CCAAAGAGAAGCAAAGGGGCTTGGCGCGACCATCGATACCGTCGGACCATCATTCGCCGTCCGAATCGCGATTCCGTTGCGACGGCCGGAAGTCCTCAACGACAGCTTCGAGGATCGTTTGATGGCCAAGCTCCTTCGTCCGGGTCAGCCTGAGGATTCGGGAGCCTCCGTTGCTCCCGCAGTCTCGGCGACCGCCTTGGCGCCGATCAAGCCAACACCGAGTCACCTGCCACCGCCTTCGCCCGCAACGCTGCCTGATCCGCCATTGTTTGGTGGCCGAATCTCGCTTCCCATTCCCAAGCGGCTGCGCCAGCCCGCGATTGCCTTTGGCCTCACGATCGTTGCCTTCGGGGCGGGCTACCTCTTGCGCGGACGCCCCGAGCCGCGCGGCCGCGTGGCCACGGCGACGAAGACCAAGCCCACGTCGTCGAAGAGCGTCAGGCGAGCGGACACGGTGCGCGTCACGAATAGCGACACCATTCTCCTCGCGCGATTCGTCTTTGCGGACCCGAGTGCCAAGTCAGTGGCCTTGGCTGGCGACTTCAACCGATGGGACCCCAGCGCGACCTCGCTCACCCGTATGGCGGACGGATCGTGGTCTCGCACGCTTCGTCTGGCGCCGGGACGTTATGAGTATGCTTATCTCGTGGACGGGAAGCGGTGGGTTGCCGATCGCTTCGCCCGCACTTCGCACGATGCGTTCGACATCGAGAGCTCCGTGCTCGACGTGTCAGCGTCGAATATTCAGCACGAGGACGTGTCGACGTCCGCGCGGCTCAAGAAGCTCCTCCCGCGCGTGACGGCGGAGCGGCTGATGGATACCATCGCCGTCGCGCGCGCGCATGGTCTTCCCGATGCGGCGCTCGAGAACCGCGCGCTCAAGTACGCCGTTCACCACATATCTTCGCAGAACATCGTGGACGCCATTGCTGCTGACGCCGACGCGATGGCCAGGTCCTCGGCGATGCTTGCGGCATCGACTCGGCGAGACCCCACTGCGGGCGAAATCGACGCGGCCGCGCAGTTGCTGGGAGAGGGCGTCGACAGCATGACCATCGTCACGCTTGCGAAAGCGGCGTCGCCGAGCCGACCGCTCGAGGTTCCACTTCGCGTGGGCGCCGAGCTTGTCGCGACTACTAGCGGGTCGAGCGACGCCATGTCGCGAGTTGCCGCGCGCCTCCGCGATGGCGCGACCGACTCGCAACTCGAACGTCTCCTCGACGAACCGCTGGCGACGCTCGCGAGCAAAGGTGGGACGAAAAAGCCAACGAATGTCGCGAAGACGTCATCAGCGACGAACGTTCGACAAGCGGGCGCGCCGAAGTCCAGCTCGTCGCCGTCGAAGTCCACGAGCGCGACCAAGACGCGCCACAAGAGCACGGACAAGTAGCCGATTACACCGCAGGCTGGACAATTGCCCCTGCCGTCCTCCCGTGCATCCTGACGAGGGTCGTCGGCTGAGCGCGCCCGGCGGTCGTGGCGCCGCGCATCGATCCTTTTGCGGGCGCTTCGCAGCGAACGAAGGCCGGACCGCAGGGTAACCCGGGTCACTTACAAACAAATTCTGTACGTTCGGCAGCACTTACAACGCCCGAACGCGGTGGTAATATCCATCGTCGGCGCTCGACCTTGGACATGGATCGGGGCGCCGCTATACGGGAATGACCCATATGACCCAACGTTCCGTACGAGACGGCGGCCGTACGCTGCTGCTCGTCTCCGCCGCTCTGGCTCTGCCAGCCAGTCTCGCTGTTGGACAGGCGGCAGTTCAATCCAGCGCGCGGGCGCAAAGTGACCTCGCCGCCATCGCAAAGGCACGACAGGACAGCATCCGACGGCCGTACACGGTGGCGGACGTCCACTTCATGTCGGGCATGATCGGACACCACGCGCAGGCGCTCGTGATGGCCGGGTGGGCACCGAGCCACGGCGCGAGTCAGTCGCTGCGCACGCTGTGTCAGCGCATCATCAACGCACAGACAGACGAAATCACGCTGATGCAGCAGTGGCTGCGCGATCGCCAGCAGAGCGTTCCCGCGCCATCACCAAAGGGAATGACGATGATCATGGACGGCGTCGAGCACACGATGTTGATGCCAGGCATGCTCACGGACGAGCAGATGCGGCAGCTCGATGCGGCTCGTGGAAAGGACTTCGATAAGCTCTTCCTCACGTTCATGATCCAGCATCACCGCGGCGCCGTGCAGATGGTGCACGAGCTCTTCGATTCGTATGGAGCTGCCCAGGACGACCTCGTTTTCAAGTTTGCGTCTGACGTGCAGGTCGATCAGACCACGGAGATCGCGCGAATGCAACGGATGCTCGTTGCCATCGATATCGGAATCGCACAACACTAACCACTCTCCCACCCAGAGGTTTCTCGCATGCGGTTAGCACGTACGAAACATTTGCAAGCCGGTGCGTTGGCACTGGCGGTCTGCGCGGCGGGTGCATGTGCTCGCTCGACAGCCACGACGGCGGCCAACATCGGGCCAATGCCGATGGGCAGCCAGGTGCAATACTCGGTCGCTCCGCCGGATCCAGATCCGCGCGTCGGCCTCAAGGCGGGCTTGTTCGATGCCGGCCAGGCGACGTGGAACATGCGCCTGCTTTCGAACACCCCTCCTTCGGAGAAATTCAAGAACACGAACTCCGATCTTGCCTTTCTTGGCAAGTACGCGATTCAGGGTAACTACAACGGCTATCAGATTTGGGACATCTCCAATCCGAGCCACCCGACGTTGGCAGTTGGGAACTACTGCCCGGCATCCCAGAGCGACGTCTCCGTCTACAAGAACCTTCTTTTCGTATCGGCCGAAGGTTCGTCCGGACGGATCGATTGCGGTGACGAAGGCGTGAAAGACCCGGTGAGCAAGGCGCGTATGCGTGGCATTCGCATCTTCGATGTCACTGACCTGGCGCATCCGAAGAACATCGCGAACGTGCAGACGTGCCGCGGATCGCATACACACACGTTGCTCGTAGACCCGAAGGATCCGGAGAACGTCTACGTCTACGTCTCCGGCTCATCGAGCGTTCGGTCGTCCGATGAGTTGGCGGGTTGTGTGAATGCTAATCCCGAGGAGGATCCAAACTCGGCGAAGTTCCGCATCGAGGTCATCAAGGTGCCGCTCGCGCATCCCGAGCAAGCAGCGATCGTGAGCTCACCGCGAATCTTCAGTGACCTCGCGGCGCCACCCCGGCACGGCGAGTCGCAGGCCGACAAGGAAGAGATCGCGGCGGCTCGTGCGAAAGGCGCGTTCATCGCGAACATCATGGGTCAAGAGATGGTCCTGCCGCCGTACTTCACCAAAACGTTGCTCGACAGCGTCGTGGCGAAACGAGGTGGGACTGGGGCTCCGACGGCCGCCGACAGCTCGACGCTGCGCGCGGAAATCCCCGCAATGATCGCGAAGATGGTCGGCACGCAGGGGCCGCCGCGCGGTCCGACGCAGTGTCACGATATCACGGTATATCCGGCCATCGGCTTTGCCGGCGGCGCCTGCGAGGGCTATGGGTTCCTCATTGACATCCACGATCCGGCGCATCCGGCGCGCATTGCCGCCGTGTCGGATTCCAACTTCTCATATTGGCATTCGGCGACGTTCAACAACGACGGAACGAAGGTGCTTTTCTCAGACGAGTGGGGCGGGGGAGGCGCGCCGAAGTGCCGCGCGACGGATCCAAAGGAGTGGGGCGCCGATGCGATCTTCACGATCAACGGCACCGATCTGAAGTTCCAGAGCTATTACAAGATGCCTGCGCCGCAGACCCCACAGGAGAATTGCGTCGCGCACAACGGGTCGCTGATTCCGATTCCTGGACGCGACGTGATGGTGCAGTCCTGGTATCAGGGCGGCATCTCGGTGTTCGACTTCACCGACGCAGCGCACCCCAGGGAAATCGCGTTCTTCGATCGCGGTCCTGTCGATTCGACGCGCATGGCGGGCGGCGGTACGTGGTCGGCGTATTGGTACAACGGTGTGATCGTGAGCTCCGAGATCGCGCGCGGCCTCGACGTGCTCGAGCTCACGCCCAGCGGTCTGCTATCGCAGAACGAGCTCGACGCGGCGAAGACCGTGCATTTCGACTACATGAACACGCAAGGTCAGCCCAAATTCGTCTGGCCGGCGAGTTTCGCGTTGTCGCGAGCGTATGTCGATCAACTCGAGCGTTCGGGCGGCCTCTCGGCGGCGCGGATTCAGGCCGTTAGGCAAGCGCTGGCGGGCGCGGAGAAGGCAAGTGGCTCGGCGCGGAGCACTGCGCTGTCGCAACTGGCGTCGCAGCTGGATGGTGATGCCGCCAGCTCCGGTGATGCCGCGAAGGTGAAATCCTTGGCGTCCAGCGTTCACCAATTGGCGATGTGACCGACCAAAGGGACTTGGTGTGGAGCGAAGGGGCTAGGGTGTACACCCTAGCCCCTTCGCTCACGCCGTAGCCTTACTGCTACACATGCCCGCCGCGATCGGTAATCAACTTCATCGCCGGCCGGCTGACAAAGATTTGACGATGAAACTGCTCACCCCAACCTAACGGCGTGATGTCGCGGTATTCATGCATCCCCTCTGCACCGTAGCCAGGGTGGAGCTCCTTCCTCAGCGATGCGCGAGCATTCGGATCAGCGCCGCGGTCGAGAAGTAATTCCGTCATTGGCGCCACTTGCGCCTTGTGGTGGAGATTCATCCAGAAGTTTGGCTGAGATACCACGGTCGCGAAGAGCGGCGTGTGGCCACCGAAGCCATCCGCATCCACCACAGCTCGCGAGTCGGGATCCATACCCTGCTCGAGCAGCCATCGCGCGATCTCGAGCTCGTCGTAATCGATGGCCAGATGGAGCAGCGTCGCTCCATTCAGAGGCGTGCCGTGCGTTGCGAGCACTTCGTCGTGACAGCCGAGTGCCGCCGGAAAGATCTCATCGTGCGCGAAGGTGCGTCGCAGCAGCGAGGGGTCGCGTTGGAGATGCGCCTCCAGCAGGTCGATGCGACCGCGATGGATGGCCATCGGTGCCGTGTCGGGAAGGGTCGCGCCGTGCCGGACATACGTCTCGAGGATCGCATGCTTCGCACCGGGCTTTCTCGAATCCGTCTCGAGCACGACGTCGACTGGCGCGATCATTCGGCCGCTGTCGTCGACGGCGCGCGCGCCGAGCTCGAAGGCGTACTCCGTTCCCGAGGCACTCAATGTGTACGCTGGGCCGCCGAGCGCATCGTTAGGTAGCGGTGGCGCGCCGGCAAGCGCGTGCAACAGCCGCGCAGTTCCGATTTGCCCTTGGAGCATCGCGCGTCCGATCGCGTATTGATGGTCGGTCGCACCAAGGTCGTGCAGCACGCGAACAATCCGGTCGCGGCCGATATTCGCGGCATAGCTCATCGGCGCGCCCCAATTCCGGCTGCGCAGCAGCGCGCTCTCGCCGAGAACATGAGGATCTTTTGATATCTCCGTCCGGAGCGCCCTAACGTCATCGTGCCAGATCGCGTCGATGACGCGGCAGGCGAGCACAAGCCGTGGCCAGCTCGTCGCGCCATAGCTGCGTGCGAGAACCAGCTGCGCGTCGGCGAGCTTGGCGCCAGGGGGATCGATGACCTCCGGATGGAACTCCTGAAGGTCGGCGACGGCAGCGGGATCACCGCGCCGGAGATCGCGGAGCAACTCCTTCGCCTGATGCTTCAGTTGATCGAGATCAGGCCGGATGGGCAGGTCGCGAGCAGCCATAACGAGCCTCCTTGAGATGCCCGAGGTCCGCTCGCGTCGGGCGCAAAGGAGGTTCGTGAACCATCCAATGACGAACGCCAACCAGGTGGACTCGGTCCTTCCCGCGGACAGGAGGCGCCCTGCGCGCCCGATGCAGGCAGCTTATGGGCGTTGAAGCGCCGCGTCAACCACGGCACGTGATACCTTGACATTCGACAACAACCAAGGCTATTGTCGGACGACCTAGCATTGTGGTCATCTCGATCACGGTCCGTGCTCGTCAGCCACGGGGGACCAGATGTCATCGTTTCGCCGGCTTGCGCGCAAGCTGTTGCAGTGGGCACACCGAGCACGTGTCGAAGCCGAAATGGACGCCGAGATGCGTGATCACCTCGACCGTGAGGTGGCTGAGCACGTGGAGCGCGGCGTCTCGCGCGACGAGGCGGTGCGTCGAGCGCGACGTGACTTCGGCGGCATCGAACGATACAAAGAAGATGCGCGCGACGTGCTCGGGCTCCGCATCCTCGACGACGCCGGTCGCGATTTTCAGTACGCCGTGCGCCTGCTGCGGCGCAATCCCGGATTCGCTCTCGGCGTCGTCCTCACCTTCGCGCTAGGCATTGGATGTACGGCCACGATCTTCACGCTCGTCGACGGCATTCTCTTGCGGCCGCTGCCCTACGCCAGGCCGAATGATCTTGTCGCACTGTGGGAGCGCAACGTACCTCGCGCTCTCGATCGCAACGTCGTCTCGGTCTCACTCTTCGAGACATGGCGGGAGAAAACGCATTCATTTGCCGAGATTGCGGCGATGACGCCGGCACCGCGGACGATTCAAGGCACGTCGGCCGAGCGGATTTCAGCGGCGCAGGTCTCGCCGTCGTACTTTCGCGTACTCGGTGTACATCCCGCACTTGGCCGCGATTTCACAAACGCTGATGAGCTCGGAGCGGGAGCCTCGGTTACGATTCTCAGCGATGCGTTCTGGCGGTCGCACCTCGGCGGCGACTCGGCGGTCATTGGCCGGTCGATCGTCATGGATTTTGAGACGTACACCGTGATCGGGGTGATGCCGCCGGATTTCGATCCGCCGCACTACGGCTGGATGACCGAGTATCCGCTCTGGATTCCATTCGCGCCGACACCGGGCAACCGGAGCTGGGGGCGTTTTCTCCACGTCGTCGGTCGGCTTCGGCCGGGCGTCTCGATCGATCACGCTCGCGCGGAGCTCGCGGCGCTCAGTGAGCGACGATCGCGGGACGAGGAGGGCGACGCGGGATGGTCATCGTCGATCGTCCCACTCGATCAGCAGATAACCGGCGATGTTCGCCGACCGCTGCTCACGCTGTTTGGCGCCGTCGCTCTTCTTTTGCTGATCGCGATCGTGAATGCGGCAAGCCTCATGACGACGTTCACGCGCCGAAGGCAGCGCGAGCTGGCGCTGCGTCGAGCGATCGGCGCAACGCGAGCGCGGCTCCTCCGACAGCAGCTGGCTCTGAGCGCAACGTTAGGCGTCGCGGCGACGCTCGTCGGACTTGGCGTTGCGCTCGCAGCCACGCGCGTGCTCATCGCGATGATGCCAGCCGACGTTCCTCGGGTCTCCGAGGCGCGCCTCGATGGAAGAGTCATGCTTTTCACGCTGTTCGTCTCGGGCGTCACGACGATCGTCATCGGCGTTTTTTCTGCGTGGCCGGGCATTCTCCGCGGCGGCGCGTCGCTCGATGTGGCGACAAACCGGATCACCGCGCGCTTGCGCGGCGCGGGTCTCGTCAGCGCCGAGCTGGCGATCGGGCTGGTGCTCTGCGTTCTCGCGATGCTCATGATCCGAAGCTTCGTCAACCTCGGATCGGTGGATTTGGGCTTCCAACCGAAAGGCGTGGCAGTTGGCCGCGTCTCATTGCCTTCGGCCAGGTACAAGACCGATACGCAGCGGCGGCAGTTCTTCGATGAAATCAAGTCACGGGCAGGCGCGATCCCGGGCGTGATGTCAGTGAGCATTGCGACGACGAGTCCGTTCGCGTGCTGCGCGCCATCGACGAATGTCGTCGACGCGTCACGCGTGGACGATCGCCGCGCGCCGTCGCCGGTGACTGATGTCCGATTCGTGGACGACGCCTTCTTTCAAACGCTCCGGATCCGGCTCGTGGAAGGAAACGTCTTTGCGGCCAACGAGCCTAACGACGGACCCGCGCGTGTGATCGTGTCACAGTCGCTCGCGCGCGCCTTGTGGGGACATGGCGACGCGATCGGCCGGAACGTCGCGATCGGCCTGTACGGCACGACGACCGCGGAGGTCATCGGCGTCGTCGGCGATATCTATCGAGGCGACGCGCGCACGCCACCGCGAGCGGCAGCGTATCTCTCGACCAATCGCTTTGCGAGTAGCGAGCGTGACGTCATGGTCCGTGTCTCTAGTGATGCAAATGCCGTCGTTGCATCGTTGCGCGACGTCCTTCGCTCGATGGACTCCGCCATTCCGCTGTATCGGGCGACCACCCTCGCGACGACAGTCGGTGAGACGCTCGCCGAAGACCGGTTGATCACCGCCTTGCTGAGCGCCTTCGCCGTGCTTGCGCTGGCGTTGGCCGCGGTCGGCGTCCATGGCGTGCTCTCCGCGGACGTGACCCGCCGGCGCAAGGAAATCGGGATCCGCCTCGCGTTAGGCGCGCGCCGCCGATCTGTTTACACCTTCGTTCTGGCCCGTGCGCTTCCCGCCGCGATTCGCGGCATGATCATCGGTCTCGTGGCCGCGGTCCTGGTCTCGCGTGCGATGTCGGCGTTGGTGTTCGGCATCGGCACATCAGATCCGCTTTCGTTCGGG
Source organism: Gemmatimonadaceae bacterium (assembly GCA_035280125.1). Taxonomy (GTDB): domain Bacteria; phylum Gemmatimonadota; class Gemmatimonadetes; order Gemmatimonadales; family Gemmatimonadaceae; genus AG2. The sequence continues at coordinate 8,513 of DATEGN010000399.1, forward strand.
ATCGTGACCGCGGTGCTCGCGTCCGTCGCGGTGGGCTCCACCTGGTTGCCGGCGTTCCTTGCCTCGCGTGTTTCGCCGCTCGAGGCAATTCGGGAAGGGTAGGACTCGCTCGCGCTCCCGACTCACCAAGCGACGAAGGAGCCTTCCCCCCTTGGTGAGTCGGGATGACGTTCAGTTGCTGCTCGCAAGCTTTGTCACCAGTTCACTCAACTTCGTCACGCGTTGTTGATCGATGCCAGCGGCTGCACCGGTAGGGAGCTGCGGGACAATTTGTGTGAGAATCGTTCGCCGTTCGACGCCAGTCGCGGACTCGGCGCGGCTCAGTTCCGCGTTGAAGCGCGCTGCCTGGTCGAGCGAAACCGTCTTGCTGCGGGCGAGCTGATCGACGTACGCACGGGCCACCGCGAAATTGGCCGGCCATGTGATCATCGGCTGATCCTGCACATTCAGGTAGTCGAAATGAACCGACTTTGCCGCGTCGATCTCGTTCTTCGAGAGCAGGCCGCTGGGCTGTAGCTCGAACAAATCGAGCCCGCGCGAGATCTCCGAGCCAACGATGTAGCCGTTATACCAGTAAGCCGACCAATAACCGCCATCCACGAGCTTCGTTGCATCCATTGGACCGCGGTCGAAGTACGCGATCTCGACTGGATGCGCAGGATCGGTCCAGTCGAAGACGCTGATACCGCCCTGATACCACGCCTGCACCATGATGTCACGGCCCGGGACCGGAATGAGCGAGCCATTATGTGCAACGCAATTCTCTTGGGCCGTCTGCGGCGCAGACATCTTGTAGTAACTCTGGAACGTCATCTGATCGCCGCTGATCGTGAAGATCGCGTCCGCTCCCCACTCGTGCTTGTCGGTGACGCGGCACCGCGGCTGTGAGCCACCACCCCATTCGTCTGAGAAGAGCACCTTCGAACCGTCGTTGTTGAATGTCGCGGAGTGCCAGAAGGAGAAGTTGGAATCCGCAACGGCGCCGATGCGACGCGGATGCGCCGGATCGTGAATGTCGAGCAAGAGTCCGTAGCCCGCGCAGGCGCCACCCGCGAGTCCAATTGCGGGATAGACGGTGATGTCGTGACACTGCGTGGGGCCGCGCTGCGCGAGCGCAGCGTTGAACGGACGGC
>DATEGN010000400.1:0-5579 GCA_035280125.1 Gemmatimonadaceae bacterium
GCTATGAGTGGCCGAGCATGGCGAGAGTCGCATCCGTCGTCGCACTGCTTTTCATGACGACCCCCTTAGTCATCTCAATGGGCGTGTACGGTTGGATGTTGATTGGCGGGGAGTGGATTTGAGCAAAGGGTTGGCTGCTGCCGACGGACCGACACCGATACTCGAATTCCTCGAGCTTTGGTCGTCTCGATTGGCTCGGGACAGAGAAGCGTGTGCGTGCCTCGTCGCCCACGATTACGATCCAGTTTACCTCATTCGACGGAAGCCAACGCCTGACTCAGAACTGCCATGACGAAATCTCGTTGGATTGTCATTCTCCTCGTTCTGCTTTTTCTCACCAATGGGTACTGGCTTTACGCCACGATCAACACGAGCGTGACGCTCAACGATCAAACCTATGATCGTAAGCTCGAGCGACGCGACGCGAGTCTCCTCACACGAATGCTCGTCGAGTTTCCCCGTGACAGCGGTATCAAGGAAGGAAGGCGTTTTCTGCGGCAGCGCTATCCTGACGAGCTCGTGAAGGTTGCGGGCGACACGATCGAAGTCGGAGGAATTCTACTTCAGTACGAAGGCGGCCGAAGGCTGTCACGTGTGTCGTTCATGTGAACGACGGCACCTCAAAAAAAACGCGCGGTTGGAGGAGCGCCTCCAACCGCGGCATCGTCCGACGACCAGCGTCGTTCCTTCCGACGACTACTACAGTCGCGTTACGTCCTCGCTGGAGACGCGGACTCCGTTCGAGTCTTCGGCGCCCCCGCACCGGCAGCGACCGGTTTGACCTCCGCCTCACGATCGTGGAACGCCAGCGCGAAGAAGATCAGGATCACCAGCGCGAACGCCGAAGGCAGAATCCAGAAGTTGCGCCACTGCTCGAGCGCGAGCGCCGGCGCTCTGCCGAGGAAGTTGTTGTAGACGTTGCCCGCGACCTGTGCGCCGATGAGCATGCCGACGCCGTATGTCACGAGCACAAAGAAGCCCTGTGCCTGACCGCGAACGGCCGGCGTGGACTTCTTGTCGACATAGATCATGCCAGTCACGAAGAAGAAGTCGTAGCAGATGCCATGGAGCAGGATGCCTAACGCGATCATCCAGTAGACGGCGCCCGGCGCCGCCCCCGCAAAGAGCGCATAGCGCAGCACCCACGCCGACATGCCCGCGATGAGCATCTTCTTCACGCCCCAGCGCGCGAACATCACCGGCATCGCGAGCATGAAGAGCATCTCAGACATCTGCCCGAGCGTCTGCGTCGCCGCGATGTTCTTGACCTTGGCCGCCTCGAGGAAGAGCTGCGTGAAGTTGTAGTACGCGGCGAGCGGGATGCAGATCAACAGCGCGCTCGCGATGAAAACCCAGAAGGACGGGCTGCCGAGCTGCTTCACCGCATCGGCGCCGAGGATGCTGCGCACCGAGACCCGCTGGCCGCGCGCGGGCGCCGGAGTGTGTGGGAGCGCGAAGCTGAACGCTGCGAGAATGAGGCTCGCAACGCCCGCGCTATACAACGGTAGCGCCGTCTGTTCCGGCTGGGTGCCGCCCACGAACGCCTTCAGGCCGAAGCTGATGAACAGCCCGGCGATGATCCAGCCGATCGTCCCCCAGACTCTGATCTTCGGGAAATCCTTCTCCTGATCCGCGATGTGGTGAAAGCCTAACGAGCTCGACAAACCCAGCGTCGGCATGTAGCACAGATTGTAGAGCAAGAGGATGACGATGAAGAGTGTCGGATTCCCCGTCATCCCAGGCGCGAGCAGGAGCAGGATGCCACCAATCAGATGCAGCAAGGCAAAGATGCGCTCGGTCGCGAAGAACCGGTCGGCGACCAGTCCAACGAAGAACGGCGCCAAGATCGCGGCGACCGGGTTCACCGTAAAAGGCCAGTGCGTGAGCGTCCCCATGTTCTGGGCCGTCATGAACACCGCGATCGTCGTGTACCACGCCCCCCAGATGAAGAACTGGAGGAACATCATTACCGAGAGTCGCGTTTTTATTCCGCTCATGGCAGCACCTTGATTTTGATGTTGCGGAGCGCGAGCGCTCCATCGTGGTCGCCCTGGATAGCGATATAGCCTTCCTTGGCCTTACCGTAATTCGGCCAATCCTTGAACTTGCTGGCCGCGACACGCTTCTGCCAATCCTTGCTGCCTAACGTGTACGTCACCATCTTGTGGCCGTTGAGCCAGTGCTCGACGTGATCGCCATTGACGACGATGCGCGTGTGGTTCCACTGGCCGGCGGGGTGCAGGTAGCCCTTTGGCGACGCATACACCGCGTAGTCGGCGGCCGCCGACGTTAGGCGATCCTTGCCATCGGCATGCCCCTTGTCGTCGAGCAGCTGGTACTCTGGCCCGCTCCAGTAGATGTGATCGTACTCCTCGGTGCCACGATAAAAGATCCCCGAATTGCCTCCTTTGGCGATCTTCCAGTCCACCTGGAGATCGAAGTTGGCGTATTTGTCCGTCGTGACGATGTCTTCGGTCCCACCCTCTTTGCCGAGCGTGCCGTCGGAGACGTGCCAGCCCGACGGGACTGATTGCGACTTGTAGCCGCGGAATCCATTGAGGGTCGTTCCGTCGAAAAGGAGCTTCCACCCGGCCACCTTCTCGGCGTCGGTGAGGGTGTTTGCCTGAGCTCGAGGATGGCCAGCGGGCTCTTGGGCATGAGCGCCCACGGCCGCGATGATCAAGGCGCTCGAAAGCGCGGTGTAGCGGATCAGACGATGAGGCATCTGCGGAGGGGAGAGGTTGGGCCTAACCTGCTCGGGAGCCGGGACGCCTGCAAGCCCCTATCCCTTAGAGTCCCTTCTTCTTGTTCACCGCATCCACGAACCGCTTCGCATCGTCGGGACGGAAGCTCTCGAGAAGCTTCTTGCCGTTGAATTTAGTATTCGAGAACAGTCGCGGCTGCCTATTGCCATTCGCATCGAGAACGATGGCGCCGTCCTCGTACTTCGCGTCGCGGACCTCGGACAATGGATACGTCATTTGCTGGCCGAGCGCGGACACCACCGTGCGCTTCACCATCCGCTCGATCGAGCCGCCGAAGCCTGAATCCGTGTGGGTCGTGTCGGTCTCCTGACGCACCTTGTTCATCGTCTTGTCGGAGAGCCGGACGACGATTTGCTGACCAACCACCGCCATCTCGACGCTCGAGTCCTCATTCACGACTATGACGTCGCCCGGGCCGAGCGTGAGCGCGCTGTCTCGATGGGCGACGCTGCCCTGAATCTGGGCGCCGCCACGGTCGTCGGAGTCTCGACCGCACGCCGCAACCAGCATGACCAAGCCAATCCCGATCGGAACCGAGCGTCTCATTCTCACACTCCTCCGCGGTTGATGTCCTTGAGCTCGAGCTGCAGCGTACCGAATGCCAGCCCCGACTTCATACGAAGCATGAGTCGGAGTGAATCGTTCGAGAACCAGATTTCCGCCTTGCTGTCCTGCGAGAACATGCCTTTGCTCTTGATCATCGGCCTCACGACAATCGCGTCGAATTCTCCAGCCGGCACTTTGATCCGTTCCTTGCGCAGCACCTCGAGTCGCACGGGATTGCGGTCGGGACGAAAGTAGCGATTGAACTCGTACGTCTGGCCGAGATCGAGCGAAAGCGTACGCACGAAGTAGATAAACGAGCCGTCGTCGAGCGGAAGACTGACGCCTGTTTCCTCCGGCTTGCCATTCTCGCTGAAGGTTGCCTTCTCGGGGTACATCTCGAAAACGCGCTGACGCTCGTATGAGCCTTCGTCGATGTCCTGCTTGTAGCGCAGCGACACCATCGTGGTCGTATCGAACCAGCTCTCGTAATGATCGTTCACCTTGTAGAAGAACGTGCCGCCATGGACGTCGAACGCGGTGTGGTAGGTGGTATGCCCGCGGACGGTGTCGATTCCGACAACGGTCATCGTCCCCGTGCCGACGTGGAGGAAGTTGACCTTTGCGTTGTAGGTCAGCTTCTCGCCAACGGTGAAAGGCCGGGGTTCGACGTTAGGCTCTTTCGCCGACGGGCCAACGTCTTGAGCCCGGGCAGCGCCGAAACCAAGGGCGACGACCGTGGCGATGCCGAGTACAGGGATGGATCGGTGCATAGGGCTCCAATCTAGCGCTGGGGTTGCTCCTGCGAGTCACACAGGACGCATACCCATCTCATACCCCGCTACACGACTATCGGACCTTGACCTGCTCCCTCGGCGACGGCGGCACTGGAATGAAATCCTCGCCCGGATTGATGAACCGATCGCGTTCGGCGCCATACTGCTTGTCGTACAGCTGCCGATAGCGTCCGCCGAGGGCGAGGAGCTCGCGGTGCGTGCCGCGTTCCACCACGATCCCGTTGTCGAGAACCAGGATTTGGTCTGCGCTTTCTATGGTCGATAGACGATGGGCGATGACAAACGTCGTTCGGCCGCGTCGCAGAGAGCGTAGTCCGTCGCGGATCAGCGCTTCGCTCTCGCTGTCGAGACTCGACGTTGCTTCGTCGAGGATGAGAATTCGTGGATCGGCGAGAATTGCCCGCGCGATCGCGATGCGCTGACGCTGTCCGCCCGAGAGCTTGACACCACGCTCGCCGACGATCGTGTCGTACTTCTTCTCGAACTTCTCCGCGAACTCGTCGACGTGCGCGATGTGGGCAACGGCGCGAACATCCTCGTCGGTCGCGCCAGGTTTCGCGTACACGATGTTCTCGCGAATCGAGCCGTCGAAAAGGAAGTTGTCCTGCATCACCGCACCGAGTTGGGCGCGATAATCGTGCAGTCGCGCTGTCTCGAGATCGTGCCCGTCGACGATCACGCGGCCACTCTTCGGATGCGTGAACGCCATCACGAGGTTGATGAGCGTACTCTTACCCGAGCCGCTCGGGCCCACGAGCGCCGTCGTCGATCCCGCCTCCGCCTCGAACGTGACGTGCTTCAGCACGGGAACGCCCGGGTTGTACTCGAAGCTCACGTCCTCGAACTTCACCTCGCCAACGAGATCCGAGAGCCGCGCTTTCCCCGCGTCTGCCTCGTCCTCGGTGGGCGTCTGCATGATCTCGCGAATACGATCGAGTCCCGCGAAGGCCTCGCTGATCTGCGTGCCGATCGACGCCATCTGAATGAGCGGCGCGGCCATGAGTCCGACAAAGAAGACGTACATGAACAGATCGCCGAGCGTCATCTGATGCGCGAGGACTGCGCGTCCGCCGACGATGATCATCAGCACGCCGATGATCCCGACAATGATCGACGCTCCGGAGCCCACCGCCGACGTTCCTGTGATCGTCTTCGCGACGTTCCGGAAGAGCTTATGGACGCCTTTCGCGAACACCAGCCGTTCGCGCCGTTCGGCGACGTAGACCTTCACGAGGCGAACGCCGCCAAGGCTTTCGGCGAGGCGACCGGTGACCTCGGCGTTGATCACGCTTCGCTCGCGGAAGATCGGCCGCAGCCGCTTGAATGCGTACGCCATCATGCCGCCAAACGCGCTAAGGACGACGATGGTCAGCGCGGTGAGTTTCCAGTTCAACCAGAACAGAATCCCGAGCGCGAGTACAGCGGTAATCAAACTGCCGACGAGCTGGATGAGCCCTGTGCCGACGATGTTGCG
>DATEGN010000401.1:0-13832 GCA_035280125.1 Gemmatimonadaceae bacterium
ACCCCCAATCGCGTGCGCGTGCTCAGTGTAGCCCGTGATCTACAGCGCCGCCACGCGCGCGAGCGCCACGGCCTCTTTGTCGCCGAAGGAGTTCGGACGGTCGCCGAGCTTCTTCGTTCACCACTCTCAATCCGCGGCGCGCTCACCGCTTTTTCGGCCGACCTCACACAGTCGGATTCGCTGGTCGCCAGGCTGCGAGAGCGCGGCATCGCGGTACAGGAAGTCACGGACGCGGAATTCTCGTCGGCGGCCGGCACCGAAACGCCGCAGGGCATTCTCGCCATCGCCGAAGTACCCAAACACGACCTCACCACGCTCCCACTCGCCGAGCCTTTTCGGTTCGTCGTCCTCGATGCCGTACAAGACCCGGGCAACGTCGGGACGATCGTGCGGACGGCGGCCGCACTCGGAGCCGCCGCCATCATCAGTCTGCCCGGAACCGTTGACCTCTGGAATGCCAAAGTCGTCCGTAGCTCGATGGGGGCACTGTTCCACCACCCCACGCTTGCTTGTACCTGGGAAGAGCTAACCTCGTTCCGCGCACGGCATAAGGTTTCCCTCTGGGGGGCTGATGCGGCGGGCGAGTCGCTCGCGTCGATCGTTCTGGCGCGGGCCGAAGTCCCGGGGCGGCTTGCGATTGCGGTTGGAAACGAAGGCAGCGGCATTTCGCAGCAAACGCGACAGAGCGCCGACAGGCTGGTATCGGTCGAAATCGCGGCATCGGTGGAGTCGCTGAATGTGGCAGTCGCTACAGGTATCCTGCTTTATGAGCTACGGTGATGATCGGTATCAGCCCTGAACTCGCACCGCTTTTCGCGTTCCTTTTCGGAGCATGTATTGGCTCCTTTTTGAACGTGTGCATACTGCGATGGCCGCGGGAACAGTCTGTCGTTCGGCCGCGATCACGCTGCCCGAAATGTGGACATCATCTCGCCTGGTACGAGAACATTCCGTTGGTGAGCTGGGTTGCACTGCGGGCCCGCTGTCGCTGCTGCACGGAACGCATCTCCCCGATGTACTTCATCGTCGAGCTCACCGTCGCCTTGGGATGGCTCGCGAGCGTCCTTGTCTTCGGTCCAAGCTTCACCGCGATCCGAGTCGCTGTGTTCGGGACCGTATTGCTTGGCGTCGCCCTGACGGACGCGCAGACGTACTTGATACCAGACGGCTTCACGCTCTTTGGTCTGGGCTGGACGTTGCTTACCGCAATCGTCGCCTTCTTTCTTGGCCAGACCACGCTGTTTGCTGGTCCGTATGAAGCTCTCATCGGAGCATGCGCAGGGGCTGGGATGATCGCGATTGTTGGCTGGCTCGGTGAAGTTGCGCTCAGAAAGGAAGCGATGGGCTTGGGCGATGTGACGCTGATGGCTTTCATCGGTGGTGCCCTCGGTCCACAGCGCGCGATCATGACAGTGTTCGTCGCGTCGGCGCTGGGTGCGATCACATTCCTGGGTGTGGTGTATCCGATTACGTGGTTTCGCCGTACGCATACACGTGAGCAAACCGAGCTCGCCCTGGGCGGCGCACCTGTCGCAGCGCCGTTAGTTCCATTCGGCGTCTTCCTTGCGCCTGCCGCGATGCTGACGTTGCTTTGGGGAGAGACGTGGCTCGGGTGGCTCCTGAGAAGCTAGGGGCTTGGGTGTAGGGGCTAGGGGCTAGGGCTCGACGAAGTCGAGCCACTCGGACCTTTCAAGCCGCCGTCCCCAAGCCCCTATTCCCTAGCCCCTAACCCCCTTTCTTGTCGTGATTGGAGATTTCCTTGCGCCAGAGGGTGACGCGCTCAAGCGCTTCACCCGCGATCTAACGGCCGACGCACGCGGCGGGCGATTGGAGCCCGTTCGCTGTCGCGACGCCGAAGTCGAGCGCGTGATCGACATATTGCTTCGGCATGGGAAGAACAATCCGACGCTGGTAGGACCGGCCGGCGTGGGAAAAACCGCGATCGCCGAAGGACTAGCACAGCGGATCGCCGAGGGGCGCGTGCCACTCGTGCTGCGCAACGTGAGGCTGCTGTCACTCGATCACGTCGGATTGCTCGCGGGAACGACCTATCGCGGCCAGTACGAGCAGCGCATCAGCGCGCTCGTCTCCGAGACGACCGCCGCGCGCAACGTGATTCTGTTCATCGACGAGCTGCACAATCTCATCGGGCAGGGAACGGCGCTTGGCGCGGCAATGGACGCAGCCAACATGTTGAAGCCCGCGCTCGTTCGCGGCGACTTTCGAGTCATCGGCGCAACGACCAACGACGAGTATGAGAAGTGGATCCTCGGCGATCCAGCACTCGAACGACGCTTTCAGAAGGTTGTCGTTCGCGAGCTCGGCGCGGACGACGCGCTCGTGATTCTGCAGGCACGCAAGGAGCGGCTCGAGCGACATCACAATGTGCTCATCTCGGACGAAGCGTTGCGTTCGTCCATCTCACTCACGGACGAATTCGTGAGCGACCGGATGCGCCCGGACAAAGCGATCGACGCTCTCGACGAGGCCTGCGCGCACATGCAAGCGGTTGCCGAGTACCCACCGCGCGTCGAAGAGCTGGTCAAACGTCGAGTGTCGCTTTTGCGACGCGAATCCGCGAAAAAGGACGCTCCGTCTGACCGGCGGAACGCCAGGCCGGCGCAAGGCGAGCAAGACGAACGCGGCGAGTCAGAGGGAAGAGAGGAGCGCAGCCCTCAGGACGGCTTTGGCGCCCTCGAGCGATTTGGCGCGGAGCTCGAAGCGCTTTTCATGGGCCCTCCGCCCAAGCGTCCCGCGCCTAACGCCACTGCCGCCGCCGAGCCCCCGGCGCCGACCAGCGCACCGCCAACGGCACCACTTGCGGGCTCGCTTTCGGAAATCGAAGGGGAATTGAATCGACTGCTGATGGAGCTTGGCATCGTTGTGCGTGGGCACGACATTGCGCGCGTCGTGAGTCTCATGTCCGGCAAGAGCGTGGCGTGGACCGACTAGCGATACTCACGGCACTCACGCTGCTGGTTGCAGCGTGCCGTCCCGGTTCATCAGAGCAGACCTACGCCGATCGCGTCGCCGAGGACGTTCCGAAGATCGAGAAAGCAGTCGGTGTGCGCTTCAAGCACGCGCCAAAGCTCGAGGTGAGATCGCACGACCAGGTTCGCGCGTTCGTCACGGCGCAACTGACAGACAGCGCCGCGCAGCGAGATCTCGCGGGAAAGGAGGCGGCGTACAAGGCGTTCGGCCTCATTCCCGATACCATGAATGTGCGCAAGCTGTTCACGGATCTTCTCACGGAACAGATCATTGGCTACTACGATCCGAAGACCAAAGTCTTGTACGTGGTGAAAGGTGCGCCTGATGACGTTGCGAGTATCACGATCATGCACGAGCTGGTGCATGCGCTTCAGGATCAATACATCAATCTCGACTCTCTCCTGAACGCCAAGGGCGACGATGATCAACAAGCCGCCGCGCAGGCCGTGATCGAAGGGGAAGCGACGTTCGAGCAGATTTCGTCGATGCTCGGAGGCAGCGCCAACGTTGCCGCGCGGCTTCCGGGCGGTTGGGATCGCGTGCGTGACATGATTCGTGACGACCACTCGCAGCCGGTGTTTGGTGCGGCGCCGATGGCGATTCAGGAGGAGTTGCTGTTCCCGTATATCAACGGTGCCGAGTTCGTTCGCCGCTTCAAAGAGAAGGAGCCTGGAAAGCTACCGTTCCAGGAAATGCCGCAATCCACCGAGCAGGTGATGCACGATCGCTCGTACTTCGGTACTCCGCGGGATAACCCGATCCACATCACGCTGCCCAAGGTTCCTGGTTCGATCTACGAGAATACACTCGGCGAGTTCGACACGCGGCTTTTCCTGTTCCAGCATCTGCATGATCAGCAGGTCGCCACGCGTGCCGCGATGGGTTGGGGCGGCGATCGTTATGCCGTCGTGCACACGTCCAGTGGCAGTGGCGTGGCATGGGTCACGGCATGGGACAGCGCGCTCGATGCGGCGGAGTTCGTCGATGCGTTGGGGCAGGCAACCCAGATGCGTTACCATACCAAGGCGCCCGCGCTCAGTGGCGGCGGTGTGCGCACGTACACCGGAGCCGGCCGAACCGTCGTCGTAACGCCGCGCGAGATCAATGGGAAGAACGTAATCCTCGTCGTCGACGTCCCCACCGGTACGTCGACGCAGCTGGTTGATCTCTCTCGCGTGACCGTGGGCGGCTGAGCGCCGCGCGAATGCAACTCCTGCAGGACGAAGCGACTCGTCAGGCGCAGCTCGACCGCATGAAGCGACGGGCGACGATGTTGCTCGTGGCGGCGATGGTGATCTTCGTGATCACGAAGCTCCTCGAGTCGCGGTATCCCTGGATCTCGATCATTCGGGCGACCGCGGAAGCGTCCATGGTCGGCGGTCTGGCCGACTGGTTTGCCGTCACGGCGCTCTTTCGACATCCGCTCGGCATTCCCATCCCGCACACGGCCATCGTCCCAGCAAGAAAGGATCGCGTCGGCCGTACGCTCGGCGCATTCGTGCAGAAGAATTTTCTGACGCGCGACGTGATCGCGAACCGGTTGCGCAGCCTCGACGTCGCGCCCCGCCTTGCGGAGTGGCTCGCGAGTCCGGACAACGTCCGGCAGATCGCACGGCACGCTGCGTCGTCGCTCGCCTCGGCCGCGCAGCTGGTTCGCGATGAAGACGTCGAAGCCTTTATCGATCGGGGCGTTGCCGAGCGCGTTCAGTCACTGAAGGCCGCGCCGCTCCTGAGCCGGGTTTTGTCTCTGATTACCGCAGACAACCGGCATCAAGAGTTGCTCAACGAGGCGATCCGCTTGGCAGCGAATGCTGTCGAGGATAGCCGAGCGATGATTCGGACGCGTGTCGAGGAGGAGACGCCCTGGTGGGTGCCGAGCGCGATCGACGAAAAGATCTATCGCAAGATCGTCTCAGCGATCGAACGAACGCTGATCGAAGTTCGCGACGACCCAACACACCAGCTCCGCGAGCGCTTCGACATCGCGATCGACAATTTCATCGAGAAGTTGAATAACTCACCGGCGGTGGCCGCGCGGGTCGAGGCCCTGAAGGAGGAGCTGCTGCTGAGCGACACAGCGCGGCGATTCTCCTCGGGTCTGTGGGTACGCCTCAAGGCGGCCCTGGTCCGTTATGCGGAGAAGCCCGACGAGGTAGCACCCGGAACGATCGAGCGCGCCATCAATGCGTTTGGCGAAGCGGTGCTGAAAGACCCCGAGCTGCTTCAAAAGGTCGATTCCTTCATCGTCGACGTCGCGATGTTTCTCGTCGACCGTTATCAGAGCGAGGTGGCCGATCTCATCGCGCACACGGTGCAGTCATGGGATCCGGATGTCACGTCGCGTCGCGTGGAGCTCGCGATCGGGCGCGACCTTCAATTCATCCGCATCAACGGCACGCTCGTTGGCGGGCTCGCGGGGATGGCGATTTACTTGATCTCGAAGTTCATGTAGTGGATCGTGGATCGTGAATCGTGGATCGATTCACGATCCACGATGCCGCATCACGCACCGCGAGCAGCAACGGAGTCTTCGCGATCCACTCTCGTCGTCGAACCGGCGATGCCCGGCGACGGCTCTGGCTCGGTGACGTCGGCGACGCCTAACGGGGCTGGCAAGAGCGCCAGGTGCAGGACCTCGTCCATGCGCTCGACGAATGTGAAGGCCATGTTCTGCTTCACTTCGGCAGGTACATCGCGCAGATCCTTCTCGTTCGACTTCGGCATGATCACCTCGCGCAAACCTGCTCGATAGGCAGCGAGCACCTTCTCCTTCACGCCGCCAATCTCGAGCACCTTGCCTCGCAGGGTCACCTCACCCGTCATCGCAACATCACGCCGCACCGGCCGTCCGCTCAACGTGCTTGCAATGGTGAGCGTCAGCGTGATTCCGGCGCTCGGACCGTCTTTCGGGATGGCCCCGGCAGGAAGGTGTATGTGGAGGTCGTACTCGCGGAAATCAGAATCGGGTATCGCGAGCTGGCCCGCGCGCGATCTTACATAGGAATAGGCGGCGTCGACGCTCTCGCGCATGACTTCGCCGAGTTGTCCCGTGACAGTCAGGCGGCCGGTTCCCGGCATCTTGAGCGCTTCGATGATCATCAGATCACCGCCGGTCGCCGTCCAGGCGAGCCCCGTTGCGACGCCAACCTCCGGCACCTTCTCTGCCTCCTCGACTGCATAACGAGGAGCGCCCAGGATCTCTTCGACCTTCTCGATGTCGATGACCCACGCGCCTTCTTCACCTTCCGCCTTTCGGCGCGCGCGCTTCCGCATAATCGCGGCGAGATTGCGCTCAAAATTTCGCAAACCGGCTTCGCGCGAGTATCGGTTCGAGATAAAAGAGAGGGACTCGTCTGTAAACTGAATGTCCTTATCCGTAATCCCGTGCTCTTCGAGCAGCCGTGGCAGCAGATATCGCCACGCAATCTCGACTTTCTCCTCGACCGTATAGCCGGCGATCTTGATGACCTCCATTCGGTCGCGGAGGGGCGCCGGAATATCGAAGAGATTATTCGCCGTGCAGATGAACAACGTCGAGGAGAGATCGAACGGCAGATTGAGATAGTGATCGACAAAGCCGTTGTTCTGCGATGGATCCAATACCTCGAGCATCGCCGCCGTTGGATCGCCGCTCGGGCCGCCGCCCGACATCTTGTCGATCTCATCGATCATCAGGATCGGATCGCGCGTCTGCACGCGGCGGAGTGCCTGAAGGATGAGTCCCGGCATCGCGCCGACGTACGTGCGCCGATGCCCGCGAATCTCGGCCTCGTCGCGCACGCCGCCAACCGAAATGCGATAGAACTCACGACCGATCGCCTTGCCGATCGCCGCGCCTAACGACGTCTTGCCGGTGCCCGGCGGACCGACGAAGCACAGGATCGGACCGTGCGGGTCCCCGCCACGCAGCTTGCGGACGGCGAGATACTCGATAATCCGCTCTTTGGCCTCGTCGAGGCCGTAATGTCCAGCGTCGAGCTCCGCCTGCACTTTCTTGAGATCGATCTCGGTGTCGCCGGAGCGCTTGTTCCATGGCAGCGCCAGCACCCAATCGAGGTACGTGCGCACAACCTGATACTCGCTCGACGCCGGCGACAACATGCGCATCCGCTCCGTCTCACGACGCGCTTCCTGCCCGACTTTCTCCGGCAATCCGGCCTCGTCGATCTTCTTCAGAATCTCGATCGCTTCCTTCTCGCCGGGATCCGTTTCGCCGAGCTCCGCCTGAATTGCGCGCAGCTGTTGGCGGAGGTAGAACTCGCGTTGATGCTGCTCGATCTTGATTTCTGTCTGGCGCTTCACGTCCTCCATCACACGTGCACGAGCAACTTCGCGCTCGAGCCGGGATAGGATGAAGCGGAGGCGCTGACCGACGTCGAGTCGCTGTAGCACTTCGTCTTTATCGGCGATGCGAAAGTTCATATTCGTCGCCGCGAGATCCGCGAAGCGTCCCGGATCGCTGACGTTCATCTTCAGGATCGCCGGCACTTCATCTGGGATGCGATCGACCAACTCGGCGAGCGTCTCGGCCGATGTCACGATTCGCGCGACGAGATCATCGACTTCCGTCGCGTCGGCAGGCGTTTCTTTCGCCGGTCGCACCGTCGCAATCGGATATGGCTCCGTGCGCGCGATCTCTTCGACCGAGATGCGACGCAGTCCTTGCAGTGTGATCTGCACCGTGTCACCGGGCAGATTGATCCGCTCGTGCACGCGTGCCGCGACACCGATGCGTCCGATGAATTTTTGCGCATCAATCGGCTCATCGTGATCGCCACTCGCAACAACGAGTGCGACGATCAGGCCCGGCTCGTCGTGCGCGCGCAACAGCGCGAGGTTCTCCGGCGCGCCCATCTGCACGGCAATTGTGCCGAGCGGATACACGATCGTGGAACGGAGCGCCATGAGCGGCAGCGCTGGCGGCAATTCAGATTTCAGGATCTCTTCCTTACGCTGGACTTTGGCCATGGGGAGGAAGGTAACGTAGGTCGGCGAGCCGCTGACAGTCAGAGTGCACCAAAGGACAGCGCGTCGCGCGGCGCTGCATTGCTAGGACGCACGAGCACACCGCTGCGTCAAGCGAGCGCATGCGCGGCACGCCCTTTGTCATCCCGAGCGTAGATCCCTCGCTGCGCTCGGGATGACAAGACATGCCCCTAACCTCTAGCCCCTGGCGCCTTTAGTTGTCCCGCCACACGCTCTCACTTATTTTTCGAGGCTATGTTTGACGAGCTAAGTGAAAAACTCGAGGCGACGTTCTCGCGCTTGCGTGGACGTGGCGTCCTCAATGAAGCCGACATTAAAGAAGGACTCCGCGAGGTTCGCCGCGTCCTGCTCGAGGCTGATGTCAATTTTCAACTCACCCGAGAGTTTCTCGAGCGAGTAGAGAAGAAAGCCGTCGGCGTTGCCCAGCTTCGCACCGTTTCACCCGCGCAGCAGCTCGTCAAAATCGTGTACGACGAGCTCACCACGATGCTTGGCGAGCGTCGCGAGCCGCTCAAGCTCAGCAGTGTGCCGCCCACCATCGTTATGATGGTTGGACTCCAAGGTTCGGGCAAAACGACCACCGCGGCGAAGCTCGCTCGCAAGCTGAAGGCAGAAGGCAAGGCGACGCGGCTCGTTGCCGCCGACGTTTATCGCCCAGCGGCAATCGATCAGCTCGAGACGCTCGGCACCCAACTCGACGTGCCGGTTTACGCCGATCGCTCGACGAGCGACGTGGTGCGCATCGCGAAATCCGGTATCGATGCTGCCAAGCGCGCTCGCGATCGCGTCGTCATCATCGACACTGCCGGTCGCCTCCAGATCGACGACGAGATGATGGGCGAGCTCGATCATCTCAAGCATGCGATTCATCCGGACGAGATTCTCTTCGTCGCGGACGGAATGACCGGGCAGGATGCCGTCCGCATCGCGCAGGGATTCGATCAGCGGCTTCACGTCACTGGTGTGATCCTCACCAAGATGGATGGCGATGCGCGCGGTGGCGCGGCGCTTTCCATATATGGTGTCACGAAGAAGCCCATCAAATACGTAGGCGTTGGGGAAAAACCCGATGCACTCGAGGAGTTCCATCCCGAGCGCATGGCCGGCCGGATTCTTCAGCAGGGTGACGTCGTCAGTCTCGTCGAGAAAGCGCAGGAGGCCTTCGATGCCGATGAAGCACGACGCCTCGAAAAAAAGGTGAAGAAGGAGGGCATGGATTTGAATGACTTCCTCACCGCCATGCGTCAGATCGAAAAGCTTGGTCCTCTCGAGGGACTGCTCAAAATGTTGCCGGGTGTGAACACGAAGGTGCTCAAGCAGGTCAAAGCGGCTGATCCGAAGCGCATGAAGCATGTCGAAGCGATTGTGCTGTCGATGACTCCTGCCGAGCGAAAGAATCCGGGCGTGATGAACGGCTCACGGCGTGCGCGCGTGGCGCGTGGCTGCGGCCGGCCGGTCAGCGAAGTCAATCGCTTGCTCGAGCAGTTCCGCGAGATGCAGAAGATGATGAAGAAGGCTGCCGCGGCGCAGGGCGGCGGAGGTAAGTTTCGGCCGAACCTGTTCGGTATGCGATGATGTTATAGCAGCGGGAGCGCGCGCAACGCGCGCGCGACTCCAAATAGATTCGCCGCGAGCGTAGCGAGCGGTCGGGTGCGGCTGAGAAATGCTCGGCCCGCGATGAGCCCGGAGCAGTACGACTCACTTTGATCGAGGAGCAAGAGAACCATGGCTGTTCGCCTTCGTCTTCGCCGCACGGGCCGCAAGAAGGCCCCGATGTTCCGTATCGTTGTCGCCGACTCCACGAGTCCGCGCGATGGCCGGTTCATCGAGATCGTTGGTCAGTACGCTCCCCGACAGGGTGAGAATGCGCTCAACTTGCAAACGGAGCGCGTGAACTACTGGCTGGATAACGGAGCGCTGCCGAGCGATACGGTTCGCTCGTTGCTCAGACGCGCCGGCATCTTGAAGGCACGCCACGAGCAGCGGATTGGACGCGCGCTCAAATCGCGCGCGGTGCCGGTCAGCGAGCAAGAGGGCTCCGAGGGCGGCGCTGCCTAACGCAACCCGAACATGAGCGCGCCCGCCCGTCCTGACGGCAGTGAGGAGTTCATCATCGTCGGGCGGGTGCGCAAGGCACACGGCATCCGCGGCGAGCTCGTCGTCGAGCCGATCACTGACGCGCCCGAGATGATTTTCGCGCCGGGTCGCCGCGTCTTGGCCGGTACCGCGCGCGGCGACCTCGCGCCAGGCGCGCGCGAACTGCACGTCGAGAAGACCTCGCGATTCAAGGAAGGCTTGATCGTCAGCTTCCACGAGATCGCCGATCGCACAACCGCCGAGCAGTGGCGTGGCCGGTACTTCCTGCTGCCACGCGCCGAAGTCAGCGCGCTGGACGAAGGCGAAGTCTATGTCCACGAGCTGCGCGGGATGCGCGTGGAGCTCGAGTCGGGTGAGCGTATTGGCGAGGTCGTGGACATGTACGAGCTGCCGCAGGGCCTCGCGATCGACGTCCGCCGCGCGGGCCGCTCGGATACGGTGCTGCTGTTATATGAACAATCGGTCCTCTCTGTCGATCGCGATGCGAAAGTGGTCACGGTGGCGATTCCGGAGGGGTTGCTGGATAAGTAAACTCTCATGTCATCCCGCTCGGAAGGACAGGGGCGAGCCATGCTCCGCATCCGAATCGTCACGATCTTTCCTGAATTCTTCACCACGCCACTCGCGCTTTCGATTCCAGCGCGTGCGGCCGCGGCGGGGAGCGTGACGTACGAGATCGTGGATCTGCGGGACTACACGCACGATCGACATCGGACCGTCGACGATTATGCCTACGGCGGCGGGCCAGGAATGGTCATGAAGCCCGACCCATTCTTCGAGGCGATCGACGCCGTCGGTGCTCGTGCGCCAATCGTGCTTCTGTCGCCCCGCGGGCGTCGCTTCGCGCAGGCTGATGCCGTTCGCTATGCGGCAGGGAGCGAGCTCACCCTTCTCTGCGGACATTACAAGGACGTCGACCAACGTGTCGCCGACCATTTGGCCACCGAGGAGATCTCGATCGGCGACTTCGTCCTGAGTGGTGGCGAGCCCGCGGCGCTCGCCGTCGTCGATGCCACCGTGCGGCTTCTGGCCGGCGCCATGTCCGATCACGAAAGCGCTTACGGCGATTCCTTCTTCGATCGCGAGTTGAGCGCGCCGAGCTATACGCGCCCGCCGGCGTATCGCGGCCACATGGTGCCGGAGGTGCTGCTCTCAGGCGATCACAAGCGTATTGCCGAATGGCGGGAGCGGGAGGCAGCGCGTCTTTCAAGGCGTCGCCTCGAGGGCTCTACGCCGACCGTCGATCCGCCGACGAAGGGCGAATAGTCGCGATGTCGAGCGGTGCAAGCCCTTACGCGCTCTAGCGTTCGCCCATTTAGCGGTTTAGGTTACTCGGTCTCACCATAATGGCTTTAATCGGGCCTCAGCCCTGAGCGTCATATGCATGCGTTCATCGAAACCCAGAAAGAGTGGCTCCGCGATATTCCTCCCTTCCGCGCCGGCGATACCCTGCGCGTCAACGTTCGCGTCAAAGAGGGTGAGAAGGAGCGCATTCAGGCGTTCGAGGGTGTCTGCATCGCGCGTCGCGGCAGCGGTGTGAGCGAGACGTTCACCGTTCGTAAGATCTCGAACGGCGTTGGCGTCGAGCGAATTTTCCCAGTGCACAGCCCGATGCTCGCGGAGATCGCGGTCGTTCGCCGCGGTCGTGTCCGTCGCGCCAAGCTCTATTACCTGCGTCACCTCACCGGCAAGGCCACGCGAATCAAGGAGAAGAAGGTTCGCGTCGCGGTGCCCGAGACGGGCACGCCCACCACGGAGTAAGGCGAGCGCGCCGTGTCGCGCGCCGACGACTCGGCGGGGGCCGCGCGCGATCGCACGCTCTCTCCATCGCCGCGCCGCGATCGCTGGAGCACTATCGAGCGCGATTTGCGGCGGACCGCGGGGCCATTAATCGCTGGAATCGATGAAGTCGGACGGGGCCCGCTTGCGGGTCCCGTTGTCGCGTGCGCCGTCATCATGCCGCCCGATGAACGCGTCATTCGCGGCGTCGACGATTCGAAGGTGCTCAGTGCCGACGCGCGCGCACGTCTCGCCGACAAGATTCGCTCGCGCGCACTCACGATCGGTGTCGGCGCGGCCTCGGTTCGCGAGATCGATCGACTCAACATCTTTCACGCCGCCGTGCTGGCGATGCGACGCGCCCTCGGCCGGCTCACGATGCATCCGGATCATGTGATCGTGGACGGTCGCGCGATTCGCTCGCTCGGAACACCGCACACGGCGGTCATCGATGGCGACGCGTGCTGTTACAGCATTGCGTGTGCGTCGATCATCGCGAAGGTGACGCGCGATCGCGTCATGCACGCGCTCGCGGTGCGGTATCCGAACTATCGCTGGGAGAAGAACGTCGGGTATTCGACCGCGGCGCATTTTGCTGGCATCGACGCCCACGGCGTGACGCCGCATCATCGGCGTTCGTTCATGCCGGTGAGCCAGCTCGGCTTCGCGTTCGATGTCGTCGCTGTCGATCCCGATGCGATTCTCACCGACACCGCCGAGCTGCCGAGCCTAACGAACGCGCCGATGGAGCCGGACGCCGCGCGGCCATCGTGACGGCTACGCGCGACGATTCATCGACCGGTCGTGGGGATTCAGGCTTCCATTTGAGTCCAGAGTCGCGGCTACCACCACCCAGCACCATCTACTTTCGGCGGTCATGGAACAGAATTCGGTATTTCGCCCCGGGCTCTTCGACGGACAGGTCGCGCTGATCACCGGCGGCGCGACCGGGATCGGCTATGGCATCGCCGAGTTGCTCGGAACGCTCGGCGCGCACGTCGTGCTCGCGAGTCGGAAGCAGGAACATCTCGACGCCGCGGCCGCCACACTCGAGAAGAATGGCGTCCGCGTCAGCACGACGACGGTCGACGTCCGCGACGCCGATCGCGTGAAGGCGATGGTCGAGGAGGTGAAAGGCAAGGCAGGGCGCATCGACATCCTCGTCAACAATGCGGCTGGTAATTTCTACGCGCCATCGGCCTCGCTCACGCCTAACGCGTGGAAGGCAGTCGTCGAGATCGATCTCAACGGGACCTTCTTTTGCTCCCAGGCCGTGTTCCCGGTGATGAAAGAGCAGGGCGGTGGGCGGATTCTGAGTATTTCGATGACGCTGCACTATCGCGGCTGGCCGCTCATGGCGCACGCAACCGCGGCCAAGGCGGGGATCGATGCTCTGACACGCACGCTCGCGCTCGAGTGGGCTCGTCATGGCATTCGCGTCAATGCCGTTGCCCCGGGCCCGATTCCGACGGAGGGAGTTCGCAAAGCATTCACGCCGCCGGGCAGTGGCGACGTACCGGACGTGTTCGCGGTCGAGCGGGCGATGGACGATTACGCGAAGAAATCCATCCCGCTGCGCCGGTTTGGAACACCTAACGACATCGCCAACGCGATCGCATTCCTCGCGTCGCCGGCAGGGGACTGGATCACCGGATCGATTTTCGTCGTCGATGGGGGAGAATGGCTCGCGCGAGGGCAGGGCGGCAGCTGACCAGAGAGGTAATTCAAAGAGGCTGTCAGTGTCTGAGCCATCAGCTACTATCCGTAAAGAATAGTAGCTGATGGCTGACGCGCTGAAAGCATTCTTGAACGCTCTTGTCTCGGCCCCGAACCCGTAGACCTAACGCCTCACCCGCTCCCCCGCTTCGTCCAGAGCAGAATCACCCCGCACGCCGACCCCGATACCTGATATTGTGGCGGGGCGTTGCCGTTGGCGTAGTACTCGACGCCGTACAGCTCCGACGTGCGCACGATATTGA
>DATEGN010000402.1:0-11720 GCA_035280125.1 Gemmatimonadaceae bacterium
CATTGCGCCGTCGGTGGCGGCTCCAGTAGTGCGCGAGGAAATGCTTCGCGAGGATCGGAATATCCTCGACGCGCTCGCGAAGTGCTGGCAGGCGGATTGGGACAACGCGCAGGCGATAGAATAGATCTTCGCGAAGCACGCTCTTACGAACAGCCTCCTCCGGATTCTTGTTCGTCGCCGAGATGAACCGAACGTCGACGACAGCGTCCTGCTGCTCGCTTCCCACGCGGCGCACTACGCCGTCCTGCAGCACGCGGAGCAGCTTTGCCTGGATCGGATGCGACATCTCCGTGAGCTCATCGAGGAACAGCGTTCCACCGTTTGCTGTTTCGAGGAGGCCGGGCTTGTCGCGATCGGCGCCCGTGAAGGCGCCCTTGCGATGGCCGAACATCTCCGACTCCAGGAGCGGCTCAGGCAGCGCGGCGCAGTTGATGGGAACCAGCTTCCGACTCGCGCGACGGCTGTGACGGTGGATGAATTGAGCGATGACTTCCTTTCCAGTGCCGCTCTCGCCGGTGATCATCACCGAGGCATCGGTCTGTGCAACGCGACGAGCCAGCTCGACGGCGCGTTGGAACGCCGGAGCCGCGCCGAGCAGCAACACTTTTTCGCTATTGCTGACTTCCGCGATCATTGCTCGCTGCATGTCGCGCGTTTCGCGAGCGACGATGACTGCGTGCGCAGCCCGACCGAGCAGCACGTCGAGATGAGTGGCCGAGAAGGGCTTCGGCAGGTAGTCCCAAGCGCCGGCGCGGAGCGCCTCGATGCTCGAGGCCACGCTCGGATTTCCCGTCATCATGATGACGAGGGTATCCCGGTCGGTCGCGAGCGCGGTCCGCAGCAGCGTCATGCCGGGAACGCCGCTCATGTACAGATCGCACAGCACGATGTCGAAACGTCGCCGCTTCAACAGCTCCAGCGCCTCATCCCCTCGACCGACGAAGCTCGCGTTGTAGCGGCTCATCTGCAGCATGCTCGCGCACCCTTCGCGGAGCGTGCGATCGTCGTCGATGACTAAGACCTGTATCGATTCTCTCTGCTCCGGAGAGATGTCGAACCGTTCAGCGTTCGGTGCGTTGGGTCGAGCAAGATCATCCCCGGAGCCAACATGAGAGAAAGATGCAGTAGCCATTCAGCCCTCCTTCGGTCCGAATCCGGTACTGTGTCGAACAGCGTGTTTCGGTCTCCACCGCTCGTCGATGGAGCCGTATGATTTCGTTGGCGATCTCGGGGACAGCCGGTGCTGCGCTGGGGAAAGAGTGACGCCAAACGTGAGACAGATCACAAGCACACACTTTCTAAGCCTATCGCGACCGCCTGTCAAGCATCAAAACGATGGGCTGCAACATCACATGTTGCGCTGGCGTATCATTTTTTTCTCGGCCCTTGACTTGAGCGCTCGACATACTCCCGCAGTCTTGTTGCACCCATGCAACACATGCCACATCACGTCCGAAGCCAAGTTGCATGGGATCACCGCATTGGCGATGGACTCAGACTTGCCTTTTCTCAATTGTTTCGAAAGCCTGCGCCTCGGCGAGAGTACATTAAGATTTGCATGGGAACGCGCTCAGCCGGGTTGAGTACGTCATCATGCCCGAGCTTTCGGTCGCAACGAGACAAACAAAAAGCACGGTCGCGCCGTGCTGGCTGCGACCGTGCCGAAGCTCGCCGGGCGTGCCGGGCCGAGGTCAGTGCCTAACGACGGAGGCGACGCTCGGGGGTTGTGAATCGTTCCGGACTTGTCGCAGCGAGGTCGTGGCGCGATAGAGCAGCTCCATCGCGTCCACTGCCGACTCGGCAAGATTGCTCACCGCCGCGACGGACGCCGCGAGCCGGAAGCGATGGTCGTGTTCCTGGATGCGAACCGGAACCGACTCGAGTGAGTCCCGTAGCCGAGCGACAATGCGCTCGGCGCCGTCCTCCCCCGCCCCGGGCGCGATGATGGCATACTCGTTAGGTCCGATGCGGCCGACCGCATCCGAGAGGCGCGCACTGCACTGACAAATTCGGCTGATAGTTTCCGCAATCTCGTGATCGGCATCGGCCGCCGCCGCCGCCGCATCCGAGTCCCCTAAGGCGCTGAAGGCAACGCACGCGAGCGCGTCACTTCGCCGAATCGCCTCGCCGCCAATTTCGCGGGCGCGCCGCGCCAACCCCCGCGCGTTGTAGAGACCTGTTTCCTCGTCGACCAGCGTCTCCTCGCGAACCCGGTCCGCCGCGAGCTTCGCTTGGACGAACGCGTCGAGCTTGAGCAGAAGGACCTCGACGTCGAACGGCTCCGCGCAGAGCTCCCACGCACCAGCGGCATAGGCGTCGAGCCGCTCACTGCGACTCGCTACCGCGGACGTGGTGAGAATGATCGGGACGTTGAGCGGCATCCGCGCGTCCTGACGCAACTGCTCGCACACGGCTCGACCACCGATGTCGGGCAGCCCCATGTCGATGATGATCGCATCGGGCTCGGTGATCCGCGCCAGCTCCAGCGCGCGATGCGACGTTGTAGCGCGAAGGGCGGCGTAGCCGTGCGGTCCCAGCACACTCTCGAGCGACCTTGCCGACCACTCTTGGTCACTCGCAATGAGAATCAGTGGCGGACGTGATCTACGGTTCGACGCGGACATTGACGTTCGGTGCGGGACGAGTGCGACGCAACGATTCGGTATCAGATGAACGCGGAGCCGGCGTCGACCACGCGTTCTGTCCCTTCAGCAGAAGCTGTGCGGGAATGGGCATTCAAGCGAAGTCGTTGAGCCCACAGCAGATGCATGCAGAGGGCTCAGACTTCAGTCGGTCAAATCTGCCGCAACCGCGCTACAACCCGTCGACAACATGAGACGCACGGGCTCGGGGTTTTCAGCAGAGGGCGTGCGTCGCCTTAGGTTCGATGAACCAAGTCTCGGACGACGCGTCCCGGCCTTCAGGCCGCCATGTGCGCGAGCTGTTTTTCCGCGACGAAGCGAGAGATCGCCGCGAGTGTGCCAAAATTCTCTTCGGTGATATCGCCTTCGTCGACGTCGATACCGAACTCCCCGCGAACGAAGGTGACCAGCTCCAACACGCCGGAAAAGTCGGTGATGCCGTGTGCGGCTAGAGAATCCGTGTCGGAGAACTCGTAGCCCTGCCGCGTATACAGGAAGTTCTCCGTGACGTACTCACGCACTCGAGCTGCAATGTCCTGGTCTGTCATGGCTGCGATGTTTGGTCCCGAGGTGGATGAGAGCTTGAGTTGCCTAGACTAGAGGGACGCGACGAGTGACGAGCGAGCGGGGGTACCAGAACGCCGCGGGCGGCGCTCGAGAAATGCATGATGCCACAGCTGCGTGGACAGAATCGCGACGAGCGCTTGACTCTCACCGGCCCCCGCGACACGGCCAGCGACGCACCGACGCACCAAGGCCGCGACCGAAGACGGGTCGAAGATTCCGGTGCGACGGATCGCCTCTTCGCTGAGCAGCTCTTGCACGTAATCGCTCCCCGATTCGGTGAAGAACGCCGAGGCTTCCGGCGATCGATATGCGTCTCTGGCTTGGTCGGTGACCACAAAGGGGAGGAATTGAGCCGCCCAGCGACGAAGAATTTCTTTTTCGCGAAGCCCGAGCAATTTGCTTCGAGACGGGAGAGAGGCGGCGAATTCGAACAGGCGATAATCGAGGAACGGGAACCGACTCTCGACGCCGTGCGCTTTCGTCACCCGATCTCCGACGGAGCTGAGGAGATACGACGGAAGCTGAGTCGTAAGCTCGACGTATGCCGCGCGATTCTCCGGTGACCAGCCAGGGAAGGCCTGCGGCAGTGATTGACGCAATTCCGCAAGTGGATCGCTGCCAGCCAACGCGAGGCGAACTTCAGGCGAGTAGAAGTCTTTAATGCGCGCCGCAAGGAGGAACCGCGGAACGTGCGAGAAGAGCGCGTCGTCGGGACCAATGGCGTCGAGAAAGAAGCGTCGCCAAAAGTCACCTGCTTGCGCGGTGACTGCGAGGTCCGGATAGAGCCGCTCGAACAGCCTCGCGCGAACGCGAGACTCAGGTTGTCGGAGACAGAACAATCGAATCATCGTCTCCTTGAACAGATCGTAGCCGAGAAAGAGCTCGTTCGATCCTTCTTCGGCCAACACGACCCTGATGCCGGCGTCACGCGCCGCGCGCGCGAGCAGATATCGCGGAGCGGCTGCGGTTCGGAGTAGCGGTGTCTCCGCGTGCCAGACAACGTCCGGAAAGACATTCGCAATGTCGCTCGCCCCGACCTGGACGACGTTATGTCGAGTCGACAACAGATGGGCAATTCGCAATTGCTGATTGCGCTCTTCGGACTGCGGATCATCGGACGTCACTGAGAGCGTCTGCAACGGATCGGACACCATCCGAGCCGCGAGAGCGCAGGTGACCGATGAGTCCAAGCCGCCGCTCAGATGTCCTGCCACAGGAACATCCGCGCGCAGTCGCAGCGCGACGGAGCTCTTCATCAGATGATCGAGCGTCTCGAGGGCGCCTGCGGGTTCGATTGACGCTTCGTGATAGCGCGGATTGAAGTAACGCCTGGTGCGCAGTCTTCCGGCGGACCATGTGCAGCACGAGCCCGGCTCGAGCTGTTCGACATTACGGAAGACGGTTCTCGGCGCGCGCGCTGCGCAAAGGCTGAACACCTCGTCGAGGCCCTGCAGGTCAAGCTCCGCCCTCAGTTCGCCCGATGCGAGCAGACCCTTGATCTCGGAAGCGAACAGCAGATCGCCCCGGACCTGCGTAATGAAGAGCGGACAGACTCCGAAACGATCCCGCGCGAGGAACACCAATTCATTGCGCCGGTCGTACAACGCGAATGCAAACTGGCCGTTGAGGCGTTTGAGCATGGCTTCGCCCCAGCGGTCGTACGCTCGCATGAGCAACTCTTCGTCGCGGCCCGTCCGGAAGCGATATCCCGCCGACTCGAGCTCGCCGCGAAGTTCTCGCCGATTGAAGATCGCGCCATCGAGCGCGATGATGATGTTGTCATCAGCGTTCAAAAAGGGCTCTGCTCCGCCCTCCTCGTCCATTTTTAGCCTGACGTGCGCCAGACCGACTCGCTCTCCCGTGAAAATGTTCGAGTCGTCGGGACCACGATGCCGAATGGCGTCCGCCATTCTCCAGAGGACGTCATGATCGATAGGACGCGATGAGCGCCTCGCAATTCCGGCAAAGCCGCTCATCGTGTGAGTCCTTCCGGTTTGTGCCCGCGTGTCGCCGCAGCGTGAATCCGAGGCACGGTCATCAAGGTTGTCAGAATCGCGGTGGTGGAAAGCGAGCGTGTTTCGAGTCCCTCGACGTGCATGCAAAGCCGACGCCTCGGCGTAACGCCCACATTTTTCTGCGATCGAACTCCGAAGCCCTTCATAATCAGCCGCTTACTAAACTTTTCGCGCTCGACAATCTGTATGAGCAAGTTGCGCGGCAGCCCGATTGTGTTGCTGCCGTGCGACAGCACAGCAAGCTGCTACGCAACGATTGGGAGGTTAGGCGACGATGTCGCGACGCTCACACGCTCAACGAGAAAAGCGGCGCGACTTCACGTCTGTCCGGACACGGTCCGTCGAGTCGGTTCCCAAATCGGGTTGCGTTGACGTCGCAGCACCTTCACCCACGCGAGCACTCCAGCGAGCACGGAGGCAAGCGCAAAGCCTGCCAGCGCGATGATGCGATTCACTTGCTCTGCGCGCTGTGCGCGATACCAGGCCAAAGCGCCGGCGAGAAGTCCAGCCAACGTGGTCGTCGCAAGCACAATCCCAATGCGCGAGCTGCTCGCCAGCATGGCAAGGCCCACGAGCGCCAATGGCAAGAACAAATAAACCAGCCATCGGCAGAGTTTGTGGCTAACGAGCATCAGCGAAAACGCACCGTGGCGAAACGGGTTCATCATCCGACGCCAATACCAGAGCGTCTCGAGCCCACGAGCCATCGTGCGAATCTTTCGTCGGAATTCGGCGCGCAAGGCGCCGGCACGCGGCACGTAGCAGATCGCATCGTCGACGGAGACTGCACGCAGTCCGTTCGCGCGCGCCATCAGAGCCGAGGCGAAATCGCGGCTCAACTCCTCGGGAAAGCTGGAGTCGTAGATGCGGGAGCGTATTCCATAGAAGCAGCCACTGGCGCCCACGATCGAACCGATTCGTGTCTCCAGGCCCCGAAGCCACATTTCGTAGCCGACGTACTGCGACTCGGCTCGATTGGCCCGCTCGTCGCTGGCCCCCACACTGACGTCTCGACCCGACGCAACGCCGACCGTTTGATCAGCGAATGCGCTGACGAGCGCCTTGAGGGCGCGTGGGGGCACGCGCACCGTCGCGTCGCTATTCACGATGATACTTCCGCGCGATGCCGACGCTGCGGCGTTTTCAGCTGCAGTCTTGCCCCGGCGCACGGGCAGACGCAGCAACTCGACGCCGCGGGTCGCGTAACTCGCCGCGATATCGTCGGTCGAATCCGTCGAGGCATCCGAGATCACGAGTATCTGCAGTTTGCCCTTTGGGTAGTCGAGTTGCAGCAGATCGTCGAGCTTGCGACGGAGGTTGAGCTCTTCGTTGTAAACGGGGAGTGTCAGCGTGACAGTTGGCCATTCGAAGTCATTCGTCGACGCGCGTGGCCTCACGCCTCTGCTGATCATCCACAATGCCGCCGGATAGACCGCATACGCGTAGACAAAGAAGCAAACGGGCAACAGCACGAGTACGATTTCAAGAATCATCATCTGAGTCGCCGATCGGCCCTCTCACGCGCACGCCTGTAGACCTCCTGGTAACTCGCAACCCATTCGCCGACTCCGTAGTGCGCTTCGAGTCGACATTGCGCGGCGCGGCCGGCTGCCAGGGCACTCTCGCGGTCGTCATGGGCATATCGGATCGCCGACGCCAACTCGGACGGGGACTCCGGCGGCACCAGAAACGCAGTGCCGGGCGGAAGGACCTCGGCGACACCGCCAACGCGGGTAGCAATGATCGGGATGCCGGCTGCCATCGCTTCGAGAACGACCATGGGCGTTCCCTCGGTGCGACTGCTCAGAATGAACGCGTCGAACGCTGCGACGAAGCGTGAGGCATTTGGGACTCGCCCTGTCCAGGTTACGCGCGACGCCACTTCGAGGCGTTCGGCCTGATTCCTCAGCGTTTCCAATTCAGGCCCATCGCCGACGAACGCGAAATGAGCCGACGGGGGCACCCTCGCATCCGCTATCGCATCAAGGAGTACGTCCGCACCCTTCTCCTTCGACATTCGGCCGACCCATCCAGCGACGAAGGAATCCGCCGCGATGCCAAGCGCGACGCGCGCCTCGGCGCGTGAAAGAAGCGTTGCCGGGTGAAAAGCGTTCGGCACAACGTGAAGGATCTCTGGTTGCACGGTTCGTCCGAGCTCGCGCCCGAGCTGCGCGGAGACGGCGACCACACCATCGAACCGTCTGTAGGCGCGGCGCTGCAGCGACTCGTACACGCGGTTCTTCATGCCGCCGCCGGTGTAGCCGTGGACCGTCGTCACGACCGGAACACTCTGTCGCAGATGCAGTGCGTCGACGATATCAGGCCGGTAGCCGTGGCTGTGCACGATGTCTGGCGCGATCGTTCTACAGATGTCGGCGATTGTCCGGCGCTCGCGAAGATAGGCGCGGCCTTTCACCAGAACGCGATGCGCCTCGATCGACTCTTCGCGAAGCGCTCCAATGAACGACATCGCCACGTCGGACGAGTGAACGATTGCGGCCACGGCGACTCTCATCCCGTCGCGCTTTTGCGCGCGGGCGAGAGAACAGACGACCGTCTCGGCGCCTCCAATGTCGTCCGGCTGTATGAGGTGCAGAACGCTGCTCGCCGTGTTGGACAGACCGGAGGCGGCGACGGCACGGCCAGAGGTCCGCGCAAGGCCGCCAGCGTCGTGTCTCGGCTGAAGTGACTCAACTCGCATCACACGCTCGAGCTTTTAGGCACGGCGACTTCGAGATTCAGCAGATTCTCACCCGCGTACGCGGTCGCCGATGGCGTAGGTCGCCCGGCTAGCCAGCGCCGAAGTCCAACGAAATCGGATTGACGAACCTTGAAGTGCGTCGGGAGCGTGAACAGTGATCGCGTGAGCTCATCGGCTCCGGCGATGGCCGGCTGACTCGGAAGCAGCAGTGACCTCAATTCCGGCTGCTCGCGCAACGTGCGAGGATAGGCCCGCATGACGCCGAGCCGCGCAGCCGCGTTGCGGCTGCCTGATGTATCGAGCACCGCAAATCGGAGATAGCCGGACGTGCCGCCGTCGATGGAGCGTATCGCGTGCACTGATTCCGCCTCAGCGGCGATTCGATCGAGGACTTCGGCGCGGCGACTTCGCAGGCGACGGTCGTTCTGTTCGTTTGCGAGGGACCAGTTCGCGAGCGTCGCCGCGGCATGAGACAGGCCACGCGGCTCGTGCGCCGGCCGGTACACCATTTCTCCGAGATGCAACCAAGGGAGCGATGCGGGAACGGCATAGAGCGTCGGCCTGCCGAGCGCCCATTGCGCCATCGCGGCCGCGACGTCTCCGAAGCCACGACGCCGGCCTAACGGCAACGCCGTCGGCATTCGCTCCACCAACTCGGCGGATCGGACGAGCAGTGCACCACCACGGCCACCGAAGAGTCCTTTGCCGCGGCCGAAGCTCAGCACGGAGACGTCGCCTAACGATCCGAGTCTCGCCCCATCGAGTGTTCCACCGGCAGCCTGGGCCGCATCCTCGAGGACAGGAACATTCCAAGCGGCAGCAAGTGCCCGGATGCCCGTGATGTCGGCCGGGTATCCGTAGTAGTGCGCCACCAGGATGGCGTCGACACCCTGAGTGAGTGCTCCGAGTACGGAATCGAGGTCGGGTGAGAGCGTCCGCGGATCGACGTCGTACAGTCGTGCCCTGATGCCCGCGCACCGCACGGCGCTCGTGATGTCGACACAGCCGTAGCCGGGTAAAGCAACCGTACCGTTCTTACCAACGAGAAGACGCAGCGCTAATACGAGCGCCGACGTGCCGCTGTCAGTGAGGACACATCTCGGCGCGGAGAACTCGCGCTGCAAATTGGCCGCGAATATATCGAGCGGCGCGGTACTCGATGAACAGAGCGAAGCACTTGCCTCGAGGAGCGAAGGCAAGGTAATGCGAGGAGCGACGGCGAGCTGGTGGCGAGGAATCACGGGATGTACTGAACGATGGATGGCCCGAGCTTCCGCGTCATCGAGACCGGCAGCCGTTGCCAGACGCGTGAGGCGAGCGAATAGCGCGCATCGCCGGGCGACGGCGTCGTCCCCGTCTCGTTTCCGTTACCGCTGTGTTGGTACCACCAGAGCTCCTCGTCGCGCGCGCCCCATTGAAGCTTGAATCGATGCGTGCCACTTCCGGGCGTGCAGCGACCAAAGTTGAAGACTTTCGCGCCATCGGCGATCGCGCGCTGCATCAGCGTCCAATAAACGAGCATATTTGCCGAGAGCTGTTTATGCGATCGCAACGCCGATGCCCAGGTGATCTCGAATTCGTCGTTCCACAGAAACCCGCATCCACACGCGATCGGCTGCTCGCCGAGATACGCGCAGGCAAAACGTACCTCGTTAGGAAATTCATCCGCGATGGCCTTGAAGAACGCGAGCGACTGCGCCGGTGTTCCAAGGTCGCGCATGTGCGCGGTGAAGACCTCGTAGAAGGGTTCGATCTGGTCGATACCGAATCGAATCTCGACTCCTTCCTTTTGCGGCCGGCGGACTTGACTGCGCACTTTCGCCGGGAGGCTGCGCCAGAGCGCGTCCTCCGACAACGGTAGATCGAGCACCACGGTGATCTTGCGATGCGAGACCGCCATCGCCGTCGGAAGCGGCGCGCGGCTGCGCAACTCGAGCAATCGGACGCGATGCTGACTCGCGAGTTGCGCACTCGCATCGACCAGTGCGCGAATTGCTTCGTCGCTGCCAATCGGACCACCGTAGTTCACGAATGGCATCGACACCAGGAAGTGGCCGAACAGCAGACTGCGGAGGCGAACGAGTGGGAGCACACCAACGAGGCGACCCGATTCCTCTCGTGCCTCGAGATAGATGCACTCGTGGCCGAACACCCGTTCGATTACTGAGCGCCAACCATACAAATGAAAATGCGTCCAATGCGATTGCGTGCGAACGAACCGGTTCCACTCGTTCGAGTCGCCGGTATATGTGGAAACGCAGATCGTCATCGCGGCTTTTTGCACGGCACGGGTCGTGGCACGAACCGCCGTCGACGACGAGTCGGTTCGCGAGATTCGAGAAAGGACATCACACGCTACTCTGCACGTCGATGGCCATCGCGCCTTCTCGTATTTTCATTGGAGATTCTGAATGCAACTCACTATCAGGCTGTCGTTTACTGGGCGTCATCGACGGTCTTGTAGCAGCGGTCGATTTGGCGCTGTGGCATTGGTGCCACACAATCCACTGCGCATGCGGGACACCGCCACATCGTCTCTGAGCGGCCAGTGGCTACCGCTGGCGCGGTACGGCAAAGATGTTATCCTCGCTGCTTCGATTTTGCGTTGACTCGCCGTTGAACCCATTGTGATCAATACGCGTGATCTGAGTTGTGAAGCGGCCGTTGTCGGAACGGGCTTGGGAGGTAGCTCCTTTGCTTACGGACTTTCTCGCCGCGGCTTTCGCACCATCGTTGTCGACGAAGGAGAATCGATTCAGGTCGAGAGCGCCGATCGCGCGCCGATCCACTATTCCGCGTTCGGCGACAAGCCATACGTCGGAGGGCTGAGCAAGTTCTTTGGCGCATCGATGTACCGCCTGAGAGAAATCGACTTCGCGCCCACCGAAATGGAGGCTGGAGTCTCACCGGGCTGGCCAATCTCTTACTTGGATCTCGAGCCGTTTTACGCGGAAGCTGAACGACTGTACAAGGTGCATGGCTCGAGCGAGAATGACCCGACCGAGCCGCCCCGCTCCGGCCCATGGCCGTATGCGCCCATTCCACATCAAGGGCCTGTTCGAGAGCTCGTCGAGCGCCTAACGACCCGAGCGAAGGTACCGGTTTCCTACATTCCTCGATCGATCGACTACGATCCTGGCGGCGGCGGTAGCTGCGTTCTGTGCAGGCATTGCGATGCGTACTTCTGTCCGCGCGAGGCCAAGATCGACAGTGAGCTCGGTGCTTTGCGGCCCGCGATCAAGTCGGGCGACGTTACGCTCATGCCCCGTACGACGTGCCTCCGCATCATCACGAGTGCGGATGGTCGCCGCGTCGAGGGCATTCGCGTGAAGCGCGAGGGAGAGGAATTCACGATTCACGCACGCATCGTCGCCGTGTCTGGTGGTGTGATGGGTACGCCCCTGCTGCTCTGGCGATCGCGCAACGATCACCATCCCAATGGTCTCGGGAATCGATCGGGCAACCTCGGACGTAACTTCGGAGCGCACACGATGGGCTGGGTGTTCCCGATCAAGCTCGGGGTGCAGCGCACACCATTTCACCAGAAGACCTTCGCTATTCACGCGTTCTATGAGTCGGCGCCCGGCTGGCCCTATCCGACGGGCACGATCCAGTCTGCAGGCTATATCGAACCCATTGGAGTGTCGCGGCGTTATCTGCCGTTCGTGGCCACGTTACTCAAAAACAGCTTTCAAACGTTCATAATGAGCGAGGGACTTCCGACGTCAGAGACCGGGTTTCATCTCTCTGACAACGGAGTGAATCTGTTGCGAGCGCCGATTCAAAATGTCAAAA
>DATEGN010000403.1:0-2882 GCA_035280125.1 Gemmatimonadaceae bacterium
TTCTCCTCGTGCAGCTATTCTGGGTCGTGCAGAGTGACGTCGCGTTCGAGGAGGCTGCTGTGCAGGCCTCGATGGAGCGTGCGCGCCGGGTCGATGCGTGGCGTAAGCGCTCGGCGCGCCCGCGTCCGAACGCCGGAAAGCAGGTAAAGCGCACCATTCCACTCCGGGCAGTGGGCAATCCGGCGATGGCGATTGTCTGGAAGAACACGTTGCTACTCATGCGCACGGGGCGTGTCGGCTCGATGGTCGGGTTGGTGATCATGGCGATCGTCATCTCGTTGCCGACAATCGAATCACGCGGAGTCGATGGCCGTTTTCTCGCCATCGCCGCACTGATGCTGGTGTTTCTGCTGATCGTGCTGGGTTCGCGCGTCCTGCAGAATGACTTTCGTCAGGACGCCGATCATCTTGCCACGCTGAAGACACTGCCGCTGCCCGCCAATCGCATCGTTGGCGCGGAAGTACTCTCATCGGCGCTGCCAATCTCGATTCTTCAGCTCTTGCTCGTCGTCTTCGCGTTTGCCGCTACGTTAGGCGAAGCCGACTTGCCGCTCGATCTTCCGCGGCGCATCGCGCTATTGCTGATGGCACCGCTGATTCTGCTCAGCGTCAACGCAACGACCGTGACGATTCAGAACGCGGCCGCGCTGCTCTTTCCCGGGTGGGTTCGCGCGACGCCGATCGTTGGCGGCGGCATCGAGGTGATGGGGCAGGGCATTCTCGCGACGGGCATGCTCTTGCTCACGTTCATCGTCGCGTTGCTGCCCGCGGCAGCGGCGTCCGTCGCCGTCTGGTTTGCGCTGGCACGCGTGCCTAACGTGTGGATCGTCGCCGTGCTCGTTGCCGCCGCGGTACTCCTCGGCGAAACGTGGTGGGCGATTCAGGGCCTCGGCCGACGGTTCGAGAAGATGGAGCCGTGAGCGTCAGCGTCTAAATTCGTGAAACAGATTGATGCCGGCACCGATGAAGAGCGATACCGTTCCATTCACCACGGCGACCTGCGCTCGATTGCTCATTGAAGGTCGCCAGGAGGCCTGAGCAAAGCTTCCCGCGTAGGCGCCGAGGATGCGCGGCACGGCGATCGGGTGACCACGTGGCGTGACGTCGGTGACGCTTTGCCGGAACGCCCACGACAGTCGATCACTGAAGTCGCGGCAGGGACACGGCTGATAATCGAGAGGCCGTTTGAGTACAGCGGCGAGGCCTTCGGTCACCGATTCCTGAATCGCGAACTCGCCGACGTTCGACGCGGTGCGCTTGCGGTAGCCATCCCAGCCGCTGCCCCATTGCGGAGGCTCGTTTCGCCATTGGTCCACCCCGGCGTAAAGAAGCCCCATGCCGGTTCCGTACACGAGGTCGCGACCGAATCGGTTCAGTCGTGTCGACGAATCGCGGCCGACGCGCACCTGTGCGTGCGCGAGCCGCGGAGTTCCGGCGAGGACGACGGCGACTACTGCGACGGAGAGACGCACTCAGTCGGCGATTGCGTAGCCCGAGAGATGGCCCGTCGAGAACGTGATCTGGTGCGACAGCTTGTCGTCGACGCCACCCATGTCCTCGAGGAGCTGCTTCGTCAGCGGGTCGATATGGTACACGTGCAGCGTCTTTTGATCGACGTCGTTCCGATTGCAGCGCGAATAGTCGATCGTGATCGTGACCGGCTGCTGAAAGAGGAAGGTCTGGAAGCCGACGGCGCTGACGTCGATTTCCATGTAGTTCGACGCCGGAATCGTCACCTGAAGGAGCGTCGGCAACGTCAGCGCACCCGCGGGAAGCGTTATCCCGGTCGCGCCCAGAGACACTGATCCGCCGAGCAGGCCAACCACACCTGACGTCGACGTGGTTTGATTCGTGGGACACTCGAGGAGCGAAGGACTGGCGTCCCTATTCAAGCCAGCGGCGGGGCTTGGCGCCGTGGCACGTTGCTCGCCGCAGGAGGTGGCGAGCAGCATGCCTGCGACTACAATAGTCAGCTCACCTGCACGCCGTACTCCACCGAATCTCACGCTCATTTTGGTTTCTTGGGAGGGGGAAAGCTCGCGAGGGGTCAAATGCGAGCGCGCCCTCCGAAGGTGCAACGGACGTGCCTGAATCCGACGAACTGATCGATGAGGGTATAGCCGCGGAGCGGCTTGGGTTGCTCGAGCGAGCCGAGTCGTGCTACACGCTCGCGGCGCAGAGTGAGGATCCACGGGTGCGCGCACGCGCGTTCACGAAGCTCGCCAGCGTCTATCGTTCGCGTTCCGATTGGGATGTTGCTCTCGACTGGGCGCGTCGCGCGCAAGAGGTAGCACGTGAAAGCGGCGAGCGAGCGATCGAGAGTGAAGCCAAGGTTGCCGAAGGCAACGTGTTGATGTGTCGTGGCGATTTTCCCGCGGCGACTTCGGTATTCGAGTCGCTGCTCGCGACCGAGCTCGATTCCCGGCTCCGCGGCGTCGTGCTGCAAAACCTCGGGTCGATCCTGGCGCAACAGGGCCAGCTGGGTGCAGCGGAGCGTGCGTACGGCGAATCGTACGGATACTTTCGCCAAGCGGGCTATCGTCGCGGCCAGGCGATCGCGCTCAACAACTATGGACGCGTCGCTCTCGATCGACGCGATATCGAGCTTGCCGAAAAATCACTGGAGGACGCGCTGGCGCTCGCGAAAGAGGTCGAGGACAGCGATCTCGTGGCGCTCACGACGCTCAATCTTGCGGAAACACTAACCGAGCGCCGCGAGGACAAGCGCGCGCGAGATCTGGCAAGCGCCGCATTCGGCCACTTTCGATCGTCGGGGAATCGCTGGCGTCAGGTCGAGTGTCTTCGATTGCTTGGTGCGCTGCACGAGCGAGAGAAATGCGCTGACGATGCGGAGCGCTGCTACGCGCGGGGCCTCGCGCTGG
>DATEGN010000404.1:0-9463 GCA_035280125.1 Gemmatimonadaceae bacterium
CTGGCTCCGCCGCGGGGGCGAGCAGATGAAAGTCGCCGTCGGCGCCGATCACGCGGGGTTCCCGCTGAAGGAGAAGCTGATCGACACCATTCGGGAGGCCGGACACCAGGTGATCGATTGCGGCGCCGAGCGAATGATTCCGGGAGACGACTATCCGGACTACGCGGAGCGCGTCGCGATCGCGATTCGGGATGGTCAGGCCGAGCGCGGTGTGCTCATCTGCGGAAGCGGCGTCGGCGCTTCGGTGGCGGCCAACAAGTTTGTCGGTATCCGCGCCGCGCTCTGCCACGACACGTTTTCAGCGCATCAGGGCGTCGAGGACGACTCGATGAACATCATCTGCCTTGGCGCGCGCGTCGTCGGTCCGTCTCTCGCGGAAGAGCTGGTGCACGCATTTCTTCGCGCGCGATTCTCGAACGCCGAGCGCCACGCGCGGCGTCTCGCGAAGGTGATCAGCTTCGAGAACCAGGGATTGTCATCCTGAGGAGCGCTTCCCTTTCCTGTTGGAGGTTCAGCGCCCCAGTCCTGCCGTTAGGCCGACGGCGATCGTTCGGCCAGCGCCTGGCTCGTAGAATCTGGCCGTCGCTGGCGTGCCCGCGGCGTTGATCGCGACCGAGCCGACGCATTTCTTGTCGAACAGATTCTGAACGCTGAACGTCGGCGATATCCAGGCGATGCTGCCCACCCCGTCCGCGCCGAGGCGAAGGTTGTAGATCGCAAAGCCGGATGCACGAGCGCTGTTGGCGTCATCGACGTACACCGCGCTCTTCGCGAGCCCCTCGACCGTCGCGAAGACCGAGGAGTGACGCCACGTCGCGCTGCCCTCGAGTTGGTGTTCGGGAACGCCGGGAATGACGTGTCCCGCCATCTGCGTTCCGGCGGACACAAAGTCGAGAAAGCGGAAGTGCGAGTACGTATACGCCGTGCTGAGCACGATCGGTCCAAGGTCGGTGCCACCGGAGAGCTCGATGCCATTCCGACGCGTCCGTCCGGCGTTGCGATAATACGTGCGGCCGTTGCCGTTAGGCACCTGGAAAGGAATGAGCTCGTCTCTGACTTCCGTATCGAACAGGGCGACATCGTACTGCAAATGATCGGCAAGCGAGCCCTTGAAGCCTGATTCGTACGTCGTCGAGTATTGCGGCTTCAGGTCATAATTCAGACCGGCATTGCCGTTCGGCTGATTCCCGAGCTCCGTCGTCGTCGGCGTCTCGAACGCCGAACCCGCGTTCGCATACAGTGCCGAGGACGACGACAGCCGAACAACGGCGCCGGCCATCGGGCTCACGGCGTGGAGCAAGCGACTACCCGAGTCGTCACGACCGTCGCCGAAATAGCGATCCTGGAGTTGGAAGCGGACGTAGTCCGCACGAACTCCACCGCTCACATTCGCGCGGTCTCCGAGCTGGATCTCGTCGCGCACATAGGGGCCCGCGCTCGACACGATCTCACGTTGATCGAGCGACAGTGCGCCCTGCTCGGCGGGTAGCGTCGGGCATGTCGCCGTCGCCGTCGCGACGGCGTTGCAGTTTGCCCAGTTCTTTCGAAGATCGTTCTGCTTCGCGCCGTCGACGCCGAGACTGAAACGATGCCTAACGGCCAGATCGAAGGGAATGGTTGCACGCGCACTGCCACCATACTGCATGCGATCGACGTCGACGACGGCGAACGTCTGCGGATTGTAGAGTCCCCGCGTACCACCGTAGATCTGCGCGAACAGCTCACCACCTCTGGCATTGCTCAAAGGGCGCGTTGCGGAGAGGCCGAGCTGGACCTGCTTGACCGTCTTGCGTGACAGCTTCCTCACTTGCGCCGAATCCGGAAGCCGAGGATCGGCGTCGAACTGTGCGAGCGTGAGCGCACCCGGATTCTGCGCGGTCGGCATGTCGAGGCCGAGACCCTGTAGCAGAAAATCGGTTCCCGCAGCGGTCGCGCCAGCGCGGAAATAGCCATTCGTCAGCTCTTGCTGCGAGTACAGACGAAAGTTGTCAGCGAGCGTGTGACCGACGTTGCCTTGATAGAAGAACGCGTCCGTCGATCCACCGAAGGTGCCGGTGAAGCGACGCGTGCCATAGTCTCCGACCCAGGAACGTATCTGGCCCTCGACTGGCCCGAGCGGAGGGACCGACGAGCGCAAATCGATCACACCGCCGCCAGCGTTGCCATAGAGCGCGGAGGCGGTGCCACGAATTACCTCGACGCGGCCCACGGATTCGAGATCGAGATAGTCGATGGGAGTCTGGCCGTCGGGGAGTGTGAGCGGCATGCCGTCGCGCAGGATGCGAATGCTTCGCACACCGAACTGCGACCGCGCACCAAAGCCACGAATCGAGATTCGCGTGTCCTGAGACGGATTCGTCCGATTAGCGACGGTGACACCAGGCAACATGAACAATGCCTGATCGACATTGAGATGCGTTTGACCGGGCCGAGCGCTGTCGGGACGCGTCTCGCTGATGGCGAACGGAAGGTCGAGCGCGGAGCGCCGGACGTCACGGGTGATGGTGACGACGGGAGGAAGCTTCGCGACGATGGTATCCTGAGCGCGCGTCGGTGCGAAAGCGATCATGCAGAGCAGGACGGAAATCCTTCGATAAGAGCCGGGTCGAGCCGTCGTCTCGATCGGCGACGGGTAAGTGTCCCACGTAGTCTGCATCGTTGTGGCTCTGATTCGATGTCTGCTGGCGAACACATGGCGCGAGGTGGAACTCAGCCTGCAGCGCCAATCTACACCGCGCCGCAGAAGTTCTTGAGAGCGACAAGGATTTCTGTGCGGTTGAAGACAGTGCAGGGTCGCGGCGAGGCTCACACCAGGCGAGGGCGGAACGCTATCTTGTTTGGTAGACCCGGTAGCTCAGTTGGTAGAGCAACGGACTTTTAATCCGTAGGTCGCGGGTTCGATCCCCGCCCGGGTCATTGCTGCGAAACGAGTTAGCGGCGCAGGTTGGCATGTTCGAGAGAAAAATGGTTCACCTTCCGCGCGGCTCCGTTGCATAAGGTGGGTCTCGCAGGACCGTTGCCGTGCGTTCGATGAACTCTGCTGAGCAGGCGTCGGTTCTCATCGAGAATCATTGCGCCCTCTATAACGCGTCGAGTGCCGCGTTCTGTCGGTGCCGCATTTCGTTCTCCCGGTTTGACGATCGACGCGGAAAAGTCATTCGTCCACCGAGCGCGTCCGTCATGATGGCCGCGTGTGCTGGCGGCGCACTTTGGCGACGTAAATGTCTCGGCGGTGGTCTGGTTCATCTCACCGGCGCTGTCGATACTCTGAGCGGTTATGTAGTGAACGTGGTCGCGGACGAATGAGGAGTCGTCGGTGACGGGCGACTTGCGAAGGTCAGCGCGTCACATGGCTTCGGGGGTTGTCGATATCCGTGCGGCGAGAAGTGAGGTTCGATCGATGATGTTGCACATTCGGCCGGCAACGGGAGAGGAGTGAACGGCGATCGTTGACATACGCCCGACAGAAGGTGGTGTGTTCCCGGTCCTCTCGTGCATCGCGTCTGCACAAGGATCCGTCTCGCATTCAATTCGATCGCGTCGCGCGGTGAATCGGTTGATCTCCTCGGCGGTGCCGCACGACTCCTCTGCATGGGTGAGTCGTCGGCGGTAACCGTGCGGGGTGGACTCGGCGGAGATGTGAATGCGAGCGGGACGCGCGTTCATTCACCCGGCGCAGGCGTGGCTTCACTCGGAAAAGGCACACGTTCGTTCGGTAGAGCCATACATTGGACCGGTACCCGTGTGCCTTCGTTAGGTACAGGTTCGCATTTACTCGGCAGAGCTGCGCATTCACTCGGCAGAGCTGAGCGTTCATTCGGGAGATCCGCGACTTCGCTCGGTACAGCCGCACGAGTCTGCGGCACCAGGGTCACTTCAGTCGGCAGCGATGACAAGCTCTCGGGCGCTGCGGTTGATCCGCGCGGCACGGTCCCGAGTTCGAGGGTTACCGCAATTCCCTCGTTCGCCACAACGGTCGACCTTCCCGGTGGACGAATCAGTTCGAGCAGCACGAAGCGCAGCTTGCAGAGTACACCAATCCGTTCGAAGTGTCCGAGCGGCAATTTCCGCGGTGCACCGATCGATTCGAAGTGTACGAGCAACAATTTCCGCGGTGCACTGATCGATTCGAAGCGTACGAGCTCCGGCTTCGAGGGTAGACCGATCAGTTCGAAGTGCACGAGCTGAGCTCTCCGTTGTACGGCTCTGAGCTCGATCGGCAGCGCCTTTCGCTCCGGGTGGACGGTTACCGCTTCACTCGGCACTGTCCTTCGTTTCTGTGGGGCAGCGATCACTTCGCTCGGAACGACCCCTCCCCTCATGTGATAGTGAGCGCTTTCCCGAGCACCGTCATCGGTTCGGTCCGAGCAATGGTGAGAGTCTTTGGCAGAACGATCGATTCTTGCGCGACGACACTCACTTCGATCGTTGCGCCATCGTAATCGAATGGCGCAACGGATCGGACGTTAGGCCTGCCCGTCTGCGCGGAAACTTGATCAACCCTTGTGGCCCCGAGCGCTCAGTGCTAATTGTATACAATCACTCTCGGGGGAGTCCGATGACCAAGACTTTCGGCGCGCTCCTGCTCGCCCTCGCGCTCGCTGCGTGCAACGACTCGACGGCGCCCCCGACCGGGACGCTGAGCGGCAATTATCTGCTTCGCACCGCGAACGGGACAGCGGTTCCGGGAACCGCGTCCGAGGACGCGACCGGCGTCTATGAGGTTCTCCACGGCCGCATCGTGCTG
Organism: Gemmatimonadaceae bacterium; assembly: GCA_035280125.1. Taxonomy (GTDB): domain Bacteria; phylum Gemmatimonadota; class Gemmatimonadetes; order Gemmatimonadales; family Gemmatimonadaceae; genus AG2. The sequence goes on from DATEGN010000404.1 coordinate 4,748, forward strand.
AACAGCGACTTCAGCTTCGTTGACAGCCTGCAGGATCGCTTCACGCCAACGTCCGGCACCGCCCAGGTTCGTGTCGACGTTCGGGTTGGGACCTATGCCCAGACAGGCAACAACGTCACTCTGAGTTTCGTGAACGGCACCACCTTGCAGACCTATTCCCTCACCTGGATCGATCCGAAGACACTCGCCTACTCGGAGCCCGAGCTCTCGCTCATTTACTCGAAGTAGTTTGAAAGGCAGATCCTTCGTTGCTACGCTCCTGGGGATGACACAGAACGCCGCCGCGCCGCCGACATGGCGACGCGGTTCGTTTTTCAGCAGCCCGCGTGACGGGCTCGTGCGCGACGCGGTCCGATGTGGAAGCCGAGCGTCAGTCGCTTCCCACCGATCTCCAAACTGGACCAGCCCGTGACAACAATCTGGACAGATCTGCTTCACCCGGGCGTGCCCGTCGTCGAGAAGCTCATTCGTACCGTCGTCGTGTATGCCTTCCTTCTCATTGGGCTTCGCCTCGCCGGAAAGCGAGAGCTCACGCAGCTCAACCCGTTCGACCTGGTTGTTCTGCTGCTCCTGTCGAACACCGTTCAGAATGCGATCATCGGCGAGGACAATTCGCTCGCTGGTGGACTGCTCGGTGCCGCCACTTTGCTGGTGCTGAATGGCATTCTGGTTCGCGTGCTCTTCCACTTTGGAAAGCTCGATGCCATCGAGGGAAGACCGGACATCCTCATTCGCAACGGTCACATCGTGCGCAAGCATCTCGATCGTGAGCTGATCACGCTCGCGGAGCTCGAGTCTGCGGCACGGCGACAGGGATTGGAATCACTTGCGCACGTGAAGCACTGCCGGCTCGAGACGGGCGGGGCGCTGACGTTTATCGCGAAGCATCCGACGGACGACGAGCGGCGCCATCACGACCTTATGCTGCATCTCGAGCGACTCGAGGCGGCTCAGCGATCGCTCAAGGAGCAGGTCGACACGCTCGGACGGAAGATCGAAGGCGTGGCGAATCGGAGCTGATCGCCGCCACGCGCCGCGTCGAGTTGGCCGACGAGGTTGGCCCGGACCCGCCGGACAACGAAGTCTCCGGTCGTCGGCGAGAATGGCGGCGCTCCAAGAATGCTGCTCGCCCAGGCCGGCCGGTTGTCGAGCGTGAACCAGCGAGCGCGCATGCGGACGAGGCCAAGCGCCCGTGCGTCGAGCGACATATCGAGGAGCGACTGCCGACTGCGCAACTCGGGCGAGAGCGAGCCGCGATCGGCGCACATCGCCGGTCCTGAGCTCGTTAGGCTGAGCGGATCGTCGTCGAAGAGCGAGGGACTCAGCGAGATGCGGCGGCGCGGGAGCGGCACCGACAGAATGTGACGAACCAGGAGATATGGATCGACAGAACGCGCATCGGCCCACTGCGATAAGAATCCGTCACGCACGGGCTCTGGCAGATACGTCATCTCTTCGACAGCATCGACGAGTGGCTTGGCCGCACCAAAGATCATCGCGACAGGAGATACGGTCGTGTAGCCGGTGAGCGCCGCGTCCTGCACCGCCGAGAGATACCCATCAGATCGTCCTTCACGCGCCAGCGACACGGCAACGAGCCAGTCCACGTTGCGCGCAAATACCTCGGCCGGCCGCTCCTCGGTCGGCGCCGCTCCGCGACGAACGACGCGCGCCGCGGCGAGATCACGCATCGATGCCGCGAGCGGACCACGCTGCTCACGCACCGCGCGATCCGTGCTATAGCCACTGCCCGCATAGAGACTCCGCGCGGCCTGCCAATCGAGATCGTGGGCGAGCTCGTGCGCGAGCGTTCCGGATGATGAGTAGATCGACATCCGAATCGTTCGCGTTGCCGGGTCGTGAAGAGCGAGGATCGTGTCCGGCAGTCCGCCGGCGGCGACGGCGATGCGCAATCCAGCCACCGAGAACCCGCTGAGTACGCGCTGCAGATCGCGGATACTCGTTCCAATCATCCGCAGATAGTACGACTGCCACTCGCGACGAACGTCGCGATCGAAGCTCACGCCGGCGAGGCCAAATTCGGCGCGGAGATCGGCGACGCTCGGTGACGGCGCGCCAGGGAACCAAGGAGCCTCCTGTGCCATCGCGCGCAGGGATGTCGCCGCCGCGAGTACGGCGAGCGCACCGGGCGCACGAGCGGTGTCCCCACTCGCGACGAGCAAATCGTACTCGCCGGCGAGCGTCTCGGCGTTCACCGAGCCGCTGACGAACTGTGACCGTGCGCGTTCGATCTCCGGCGTTGATTCCGTGCTGGTGAGTTGCGTGCGGTGCGTGCGAACCGTCACCGCAACCGGCGGCTCGGGCGGCTGTGCCGTTCCCTCGGCAATGAGACGCGCCGACGAGGCAGCTCCGAGCAGTGGCTCGGAAGCGACGGATGCATTGGCGAGCGCGACCGGCATCTCGCGACTCAGCGCGCGAATCGAGTCGAGTAGAGCTGGGACCGCCGCCAAGCCTTCCGACTGAAGGCCCGCATCGAGGGGTTCCGCTGGAGGCTGCTCGACCATCAGGGTGCGAGCGCGTCGTCGCCTAACGAGCTCGGCGAGCGGGTCGAGGTGTTGCACATCTGCCGCGTGCAGCAGGTCGCGCAAGTCCGCTTGCGCGAGATCGCGGTCGCGAAGCAGCGCAGCGACCTGGGCCGCAACAGCATCGCTTTGCTCGGTGATGGTTTGCTCACCCGCGGCGAGTGCGTATGCAAGCCGGACCGTGAGCTCGCCAACACGGGGATCACGCGCGGATTCGATCGTGCGCTGAATCAGCGCCAGATGCGCGGCGCCATTCGACTGCGAATCGAACGCGTTGGCGACAGCTGGATCGATGACATACGCATCGCCGCGACGGAGCCGGGCCAGGACCGCCCACGCGACTCGGGTCTGCGTCGAGTCATCCAGACGTGGATCGGACAACGCGTAGTCAGCGAGACGGAACGGGTTGCCCAGACCGAGCCGCAACCGCTCGAGATAGCCAAGCGCAACCGTATTTGAAGGATTCACGCGAGCAGGTGCCACGACGGCGCGCTCGAGCACGACGAGCGAGTCATAGTAGGCCCCCGCACGCCGCATGTGAGCCGCCGCGTCGCCACTCATCTCGGGTCGCGTGCGCAACCAGCCGAACGCCGAGACGACGCACAGCAAACTCGCTGTCAACAGGAGCGAGAATCTTCGATGGTTCCCGAGAATGGCCATCATCTGCTCTGTACCCATATCATCTGTGAGGGTTGCTGGTAAGAGTTTCCCTCACTGCACGCGTGCGTCTATCATGCGGTTCACGCCATGACGCGAATGCATTCTCCTTCGATTGTCCGCCTCGGGCTCATCGCCCTCGGTTTCTTCGGAAGCTCTCTCTGCGCACAAGCGCAGTTGGATTCATCGCGAGCCAGTGCTAGAACGGACGCGGTGACGTTCAGCGTCAAGCCCCAGCGACCCGACCTTGGTTCGCTTGTGCTCCTTTCCTTTAGACGCTCGAAGCCCGCAAGCGATTCTATCCAGTCGATAACTGGATGGATGGCCGGGGAGCCATTGCACTTTCGTGCAGACAGATCGGGCAGCCTGCGTGCCTTTGGAGCAGTTCCTCTCGAAGCCTCGGACAGCGTGCTCGCGCGTGTCGTTCTTCATCTGACATCTGGCGCCGCCGACACATTGCGGACTTTTATCGTCGTACCTCATCATCTGGCAGCCAACGCGGTACGTCCGGCGCGCGCGCGCCGGCTGCGCGTCTCGAACGTGTTCACCGCCAAGCCGGATTCGCTCACTCAAGCTCGAATCGAGCGCGACAATGAGAGAGCACGCGCGGTGGGCCGGAGCGCTCACCTGACGCCAGAGCTGTGGAGCGAGCCCTTCATGCGCCCTCGTGCCTCGCGCATAACGAGTACGTTCGGCTCGGGCCGGCTCTTCAATGGGCGGCTCACGAGCAGCCACGGCGGTGTCGATTTCGCGGGTCAGCCGGGCGATCCAGTGCGCGCGGCAAATCGGGGGGTTGTCGCACTGGTCGACAACTTCTTTTTGGCGGGCAACGTCGTGTACATCAATCACGGCGGGGGAATCGTCACCGGGTACTTCCATCTGACGCAGGCTACGGTTGCGATCGGTGATACGGTCGAGCGGGGACAGGAGATCGGCGTCGTCGGCGCCACTGGACGGGTCACCGGTCCTCACCTGCACTGGAGTGCTCGTTACGGCGAGCATACGGTGGACCCGATGGGCCTCATCGAGCTCACGCGAGTCGTAGCCTCCCAGCGTTAAGCTCCGGAATCCGCCTTTTATCACTTGCATGCGCGGTGGGCAACTGACGGCGAAGTCGAACAACGGTTAGGCCGTTTCGCACTTGCTCATGACCAGTTGACACTAGCGTGCACGCCCGTGTTATTAAGTGCACGCAGGAACCAAACGACATTCCGTCGAGGTGAGTATCGTGACCGAGGCCAGGTTGCGTGCCCTTTGCCGAGTACGGGTGTCGTAACGGTTTCGCGGCGCTCTCCGCATTGAATGCGATGAGTCGCCACGCGTTGGTCTTTCCGGCAAGCAGTCACGAGCCGCTCTAGCGAGGGCATACCACACAGCGCTCTCGATGGTTCCCGACCCGCGTTTCACACGCGGGGGGAGTGTCGCGTGCGCACTCGTCGGAAGACCGCGATCGAAATGCAAGTCGCGAGGGTCCGTTTTTCTTTCTCCTTCGAGGTGGGCAAAGGACATGTCGATG
>DATEGN010000405.1:0-4804 GCA_035280125.1 Gemmatimonadaceae bacterium
TCCGCCCTGCAGCAGCGTGAATTTGGTCGCGTGTTCGCCCACGACCGTGAACGTGAGCCGAACCGAGGAATCGAAATCTGCGCCAAACACGTCGTGCCCGTACGGAATGAGCGCGATCGGGCCCTGGCCCGTAGCCTGTGACATCAAACGGCTCCCCTCCACCCAGATACGCATCGGCAACGCCGAGCCGTTAGGCAGTTGGAGCGAGTATTGGCCGGCGTACCGACCCAGGTCCGTCGCGCTGAGCGTCACGGGCTGAGGCGGCTGCTCCAATGGCATCCCGAGGGCGACTCTCGCCACGCTGTTCATGAGTCGATCAGGGCGCGCGCTCTCCGAGTTAGGCAGGACCGTGATGCTGAGCGAGTCGTCCGGGAACCAGGCGTTGATCGTCGAGAAGCCGGGAATGCCGCCACTATGGGTGATGATGCGGTGACCCGCGAGCGTATCCGATACGAGACCGAATCCGTAATGCCGCGGCATGGCGGCACCAGTTGGCGTGGTCATCGCGCGATACGATGTGAGGCTCACGACCTTGCCCGTGCCTAGTGACTCATTCCAATGTGAGAGATCGAGCGCCGACGAGCAGAGCGCGCCCGCACTGAACGGCTGGCTCATGTCGATGAAGCTGGCGTTGCGCCAGCCGGAGGAGTCACGCCCGTAGCCTTGCGCGCGATGCGGAATGATCGGCGCGTTGTAGCAGTACATCGTTTCGGAAAGGCCCAAGGGCGTGAAGAATCTCTCTTTGAGGTATTGATCGTACGCCTTGCCCGAGACTTTCTCGATCAGCATGCCCAGCACGACGTAGCCGGTGTTGTCGTAGCGCCAACTCTTGCCGGGAGCGAACCATAACGAGTCAGTCGCCGTGAGGCCGACAAGTGTGTCGGGACTCATCTTCTCGCCGATGCGCTTGAGCCAGCGCGGCCCGATGTCGGTGTAGCTCGGTACCCCGGACGTGTGATTGAGATATTGCCTAACCGTTGCGGCGCGCCAGCGTGCCGGAAGCGTGGGCAGATAGGCGCCAATGGAGTCGTCGAGCTTCACTCGGCCGGCTTCCACGAGTTGCATGACCGCCGCCGACGTGAATTGCTTCGTGATCGAGCCGATCCGATAGACGGTGTGCGGTGTTGCTTGCACTCCGTTCTCGACATCCGAGAGACCGTAGCCCTGGCTCACCAGTGTGTCGCGTCCGCGAATGACGACGATCGAGACGCCGGGCGCTTCGTGTCGGGCGATGAACGCATTCGCGAGCGAATCGACGATGTGACGGATCGAGACCGGATCAGCACGATGCGTACCCTGAGGCGTCGGCTGCTGGGCGCCAAGCGCCAATGGCGTGAGGCACGCGACGAGCACTGCGCGGAGCGTCGGCATAGTCTGGTGGGACAAGTGAGTGGTAGCTTGTTACGAGCGCGTGGCGCGAGCGACCTCAAATAGGCGCGTCGTGCGTGCCCATGTCCAGCATCATCTTCGAATGGCGGCCAAAGAAGCAGCCGAAGTCCTCACGATCGACGGGCGCGAAGTGCGCGTCACGCATCCCGACAAACTCTACTTCTCGCGGGCCGTTAGGCTCACGAAGCTCGAGCTCGTGCAGTACTACCTCTCGGTCGCGAGTGGCGCGCTCAATGGTATTCGCGATCGCCCAATCGTGCTCAAGCGGTTCGTGCACGGCGCCGAGGGCGAGCCATTCTATCAGAAGCGAGCGCCCGAGAACCACCCCGAGTGGCTCCGCACGGTGACGCTGTCGTTTCCGTCGGGACGGACGGCCGAGGAGGTCGTCGTCGACGATGCCGCGGGATTGGCCTGGATCGTCAATCTCGGTTGCATCGAGCTGCACCCGCACGCTGTGCGCACAGGCGATCTCGATCACCCCGACGAGCTTCGCATCGATCTCGATCCGGGCCCCGGCGTCGAGTGGGCCGACGTACGCGTCGTCGCGATGGAGGCAAAGGCGCTGCTCGAGGAACTGGGACTTCGTGGCTGGCCAAAGACCAGCGGCTCACGTGGCATGCACGTGAACGTGCGCATTCAGCCACGGTGGAGCTTCACGGAAGTGAGGCGCGCGGCGCTGGCATTCTCGCGTGAAATCGAACGCCGCGCACCGCAGGTCGCGACCTCCAAGTGGTGGAAGGAGGAACGGCGCGGCGTCTTTCTGGATTACAACCAGAACGCGAAGGACCGCACGACGTGCTCGGGATATTCAGTGCGGCCGCTGCCTGACGCGCGCGTCTCGACCCCGCTGCGCTGGGAAGAGATTCCAGACTGTGATCCCGCCGAGTTCACCGTGGCCACGGTACCGCGGCGATACGCATCGATGGGCGACCCGAATGCAAAAATGGACGACGTCGCCGGCTCGCTCGATGCGCTGCTCGATCTTGCGGCGCGCGATGAGGCCGAGGGGCTTGGCGATGCTCCGTGGCCGCCACACTTTCGCAAAACGGAGGGCGAGGCGCCTCGGGTCGCGCCCTCGCGCGCCAAGAATGCCGCCAAGACACCGCGCAGCAAGATGCCGCTCATCACGGTAGCCAACTCGCCGAGCAAGGCGGCGGCGCTGGAAGGTTTGGATCGCTGGAAAGCGCGTCACCAGAAAGCGGCGGCGCTCCTTGCCATCGACGACGTCCTCGTCGACTCGATGCGCGGGCGATCGTCCACATGGACGCGCATTCGCGTCAACCTGCGACACGTTCCGGAAGCGTTGCGTCCGCCGCAGGAGACGCCGGATCCTGACGACGATCCGACGAGGGAGTGGAGGCTTGGGAGAGGGTAGAGCAGAGGAGCGAGCCGAGAACGGCGAGCCGAGAAAGGCGAGCCGAGAACTGCGCGCCGAGAAGGGCGCGCCGAGAAGGGCGCGGCGAAGGGCGAGGCAATGCAGAGGGCGTCATGGACAGCGTGTCCAGAAACGCCTCCCGTGACGCCCTGCGGATTGCCTCGCCCTTCTGCCGGTCTTCTCGGCTCGTTCTTTTCGGCTCGATCTTCTCGGCTCGCTCCTCTGCTCTACCTAGGACTCTCTACAAATATCGCCTTCAATTCTTGCGGCGGCACGACCTCGAGTTGAGCAAACGTACAATCCCGTGGCAGCTTGTCGATGCGCCAGCGCCGGAATTGGGCCGTATGGCGAAAACGGCTTCCTTGCATGTGGTCGTACGCGACCTCACACACGAGCTCTGGACGGAGCGGCTCCCAGGACAGGTCCTTCCCCTGGCTCCATCGGCTCTGGCCGCCCGGGCGCCGATGGGCGCCCTCGTTAGGCTCCGCCTCTGCCCAGGCGCGCCACGGATGTCCCTCGAGCGCTTTTTCACGGTACGGAGCCAGAAATTCCACGAGCTCATGACGCTTCTTGTCCGTGAAGCTCGCACACACGCCGACATGCTCCAGGCTCCCGTCGTCGTCGTAGAGCCCGAGGAGGAGTGAGCCGATCGCCTCGTGCTTGGCATTCTTGTGCCAGCGAAAGCCCGCAACGACGCAATCGCAGTCGCGCTCGTGCTTCACCTTGAGCATCACCCGCTTGTTCGGCTCGTAGACGCCCGTCTCGGCCTTGGCGACCACACCGTCGAGTCCCGCGCCTTCGAAACGACGGAACCAGTCTGCCGCCGTCGCACGGTCACGCGTGGCCGGCGTGATGTGCAGCGGCGCTTCGGCGCTCGCCAGCACCGTTTCGAGGCGCTTGCGACGCTCGGCAAATGGCAGCGCTCGGAGATCGTGATCGTCGACGCAGAGCAGATCGAAGAAGACGATGGAGGACGGCATTTCTCCAGCGAGCTTCTTCACGCGCGACGCAGCGGGATGGAGCCGCAGCTGCAACGCCTCGAAATCGAGCGCGTCGCCTAACGCGATCACGAGCTCGCCATCGAGCACGCACCGCTTGGGCAGTTGCGCCTTGAGGGGCTCCGCGAGCTCCGGAAAATACCGATCGAGCGGCTTCTCGTCGCGGCTCTGCATGAACAGCTCGTCTCCGTCGCGGAAGATCAGCGTTCGGAAGCCATCCCATTTTGGCTCGAAGATCCAGCCATCGCCGGAGGGAAGTTCGGCGACGCGGTTCGCCAGCATGGGAAGAATTGGCGGATTGCAGGGCAGGTGCATGCCCAATGCTAAATGCGCACGCCTCAGCGAGCCAGTTGGTACTTTGCCGGCAGGGCAAACTGGAACGTGGCACCAACATCCGCGTTAGGCCTGGCCCACAGTCGCCCACCGTGACCCTCGATAATCGACCGACTGATCGAGAGGCCCATGCCCATGCCGCGCGGCTTGGTTGTGAAAAAGGCTTCGAACAGCCGGTCGACGTGCTGCATGTCGACGCCGACACCAGAGTCTTGTATTTCGACGGCGACGCGATCACCACAGGCTTCCGAACGAATGAACAGCTCCCGCGGGCGGCCGGAGACGCTGGCCATCGACTCGACGCCGTTGATGATGAGATTGATGATGACCTGCTGCAATTGGACGCGATCTGCAAGCACGACTGGCAGCACCCGCGCGAGCGACATGCGAAACTCCACCCGTTGCGTCTGCATCTCGCTGCGCAGGAGGGTCACGACATCGCGAATCACGTCGTTGAGGTCGAGGTCCCCTTTTTTCGGATCGCTCTTGGTGACGAGCTGTCGCACCCGCTGGATCGCGTCGGCGGCGCGATGGCCATCGCTGATGATGTCAGCCAGGGCTTCGTGTACGCGGTCGATGCCCCGGCCCGCCTCGGGCTTCAGCAGCCAGTTGTGCGACGCCGTGGCGTTCGCGACGATCGCCGTCAGTGGTTGATTGATCTCGTGGGCGATGGACGTCGCCATCTCGCCGATCGTCGTTAGGCGCGTGA
>DATEGN010000406.1:0-2047 GCA_035280125.1 Gemmatimonadaceae bacterium
TCGACCGAGTAATCGGCGAGGCTCATGATCCACACCGGATGCGTACGACCACCGCGGTAGTGGCGCCACTCGCTCGCGTCCTGCCACTCCGGGACGAACTGGGTCCCGATCTCCTCGTACGCGAAGCGCTTCCCGTCAGGAGAGAAGGTGCCCGAGAATGCACGGGGCATCGGAAGAACTTCAGGGAGGCCGCCGTCAACCGAGATGCTCCAGAGCCGGTAATACGATTGTTGCGGCGCGCTCGTGCGCTCCGAGGCGAAGATCACGTGCTTGCCATCGGGCGCCCATCCGCGCACACGGTCGACGCCCGGGTGATACGTTAGGCGCTTCGGATCGCCGCCCGCAGCGGGAATCACATACACGTCGGTGTTGCCACCGCTCGCGCCGGTATACGCGATGAGCGATCCGTCGGGCGAGAAGCTTGGCTCGGTCTCGACCCCCGGCGTCGCCGTGAGGCGTCGTGCCGATCCGCCGTTGCGTCCGACGACCCAGAGATCGCCTGCATACTCGAACGCGATGAGATCTTTGCTCACCGCGGGGTGGCGAAGAAGGCGAGTGCCCTGTGCGTTCCCGGTGCTGGCAAGGCCAGCGAGGGCAAGCGTGATCGTCGAGAGAAAGACTGAGCGCATTGAGAGAGTCCTGAATGAGAAACTCCTCTTGGCGAGAGGAGTGGGAGCGAGCACGCAGTGCGAGCGACTCCATATGAGACATGGGATCTGCGCGCAAGCGCGCAGATCCCTCCCCACTCGGTAACGAGTGGGGAGTGTGTTGGCAGACGAGAACTGCTAAGGCCCTTTGCCGATATTCGGATTGTTGTTCTTTTCGACGTCCGGCAGCGGGAAGCAGAGCTGAATGCCCGCGTTCGGGCCGTACAATCCGCCCTTCACCGGGAACGGCGTTCCCGGCGCCGGCGGAATGGTGATGCTGTAGCGAATGAGATCCCCAAAGCGCTGACCCTCGAGGAAGAATTCGCGGCGCCGCTCCTCGACGATCTGCGCCTGAACCTCCGCCTGCGTGCCACCGGCATATGGCGGAATGCCTGCCTTGGTGTGCAAGGCGTTGATGATGGCGACGGCGTTCGCTGTATTGTTAGCAGCGTTGTCCGCCTCGGCGATGATCAGCTGCGCTTCCGTATAACGAGCGATCGGAATCGGGGCGCCGATTGCCGTGTACTTCGTTTGACGCCAGATCTCCGTCGCATGGTCGGTACCGACAACGCCTGCGTCGACGACATTCACACGCGGATCTGCGACACCGAGATAGTTGACGCCTCGGAAGCTCGGGTCCACCGAGGAAAAGAGTCCGCGATACATCTGCGACCAGACCATGTTCTCGCGCCGCGTGATGGTGGCCGAGTAGGTCGCGTTGAGCACGAAGGTTGAATCGATGACGAGCGCGGCAGCGCTGCGGGCGCCGGTCAGGTTGTTCTGATTGAGTCGCGCGCGCGCCTGCCCGACGTACGCCGCGTTGAGCATCGCGGCATTGCCCGCGGCCGTGGCGGCCGTGATCGCGGTCGTGAAGCGAGCCTCGGCCGCGGCGAAGACCTGCTGGCGCGTCATTTCGGGACCAAGATCGATCGCCGCGCTGCACATCGACTCGCCGAGGAGCTCGAGGCTGTAGCCGGCATACACCGCCGCCTGGGCGATGAGACTCTGTCGATTGGCGACTTGCGTGTCGGTCCAGCCCTGCAATTCCTTCAGAATCTTGTCCGCATCGAAACGCGCGACCGCAAGTGGCGTGTACAGTGCCGGCACCTGGGTCTGCCCGCACCCGAAGAGCGAGTATGGGCCCGACGCCGAGAAGATCGTACGCCGGTCGTAATCCCATCCAGCCTGTGAGAGCTGTGCGTCGATCAACTCGTCGCCGACGAGGCCCGTGGCGACGATGTACTGGGTGAACGCGCACTCAAAATCGCCGATCGCGCTGGCGACGAGCAGCTTGGCGTAGTTCGGATCGTTCAAGTCGGTCGCGGCGACACGACTCGGCGCATCCTGGTCGAGAATCTTGCCCGCGTCGTAACAGGCAGCCACGGCGACGAGCACTGTTG